>JBFWLS010000061.1:0-5441 GCA_050251995.1 Candidatus Methanomethylophilaceae archaeon | reverse complement strand
CACCGCGGCTTGGAACTCCTCCTCGTCCCCCAGACCAGTGGGGATCTTCAGCACCTGGGAGTAACCGGCCATATCGAACAACATCTTCAACATGCTCATGTCCCCTCGCTCCACCCCACGGGAGAACTCCATGGCCCACACCAATTCATCGAAGTTGGTAGCGTAAGCCGGCGTGAGATAAAAGACCCCGGGGAACTTGCGCAGCAGCTTGAGGTACTTGTCCCGCCCACCGATGGCGGCGGAGATGCAGTCATCCACCGGGTTGCCTTCCAAATCCTTGATGATGGTGACCGGGGTGCGCATGTTCTGGCGTCCCCACTCCTCGATGTTCTCCAGACCGTTGCCGCAGAGCCCGTAGAACAGGATTATGGCATCGAAGAGGCCGTCCACACGCAACATGGAGTCCATCATCTCCTGGCGCAGATCCTTGGGTTCCTCGTGCAGGGCCAGGTCCTTCATCCAGATGACGACGTTGAATCCTTCCTCGTCCCGCTCCAGGCTCCCCTGCAGGAGCTCCTGCTCGGAACGCTCCGTGAACGGGATGCCATACTTCCTCATCTTGTCCTCGATGCTGCCACAGTGCTGGTTGCGGATCAGCACCACCCGGTCCCAGCTACGGTCCTTGCGCAGACAGTACAATATCTCGTCCTCAAGGATGGGGCATGCGATGATCCCCAGGCTGCCCTCGGCCTTCATACCTCTCCCCTCTTGCCGTTGCGGAGGGTGCCAAGCCGGGCATCGAACTCCCGCAGCCCCTCCAGGGCCGTCATGCCGGAGACCGTTATGGCGTAAACGCCACGGATGGGAGTGCGCCGCACCGCCCCTTTGTCCTGCAGGGCCTGGATATGGAACTGCAGGTGGCCGGTACGCAGGCCGGTGGCTCCAGAGAGGTCGGAGAAGCACTTCTCCGACTCGTACAAGCTCTCCAGAATCTTCAACCGATGCGGGTTGGCCAACAGGGATAGGGTCTCCACGATGTCCTCGTTAAGCTCGGATGTGGCAATTGCGGGGTTGAGCACCCCCATGGACTCCATGCGCTCCTGCAGCCTTTTAGCGATGTTCAGAGCGGCCATGGCCTCATTCAGGACCGTTCCCGCGTACTCTTGGCATTCCCGCGATTCACATCCCCTGTTCTGGAGGAGCTCGTCCCGGAACTCGCTGAGGATGAGCATGGCGCTGTCAGGGCCCACGCGGTAGAAGGAGTCGATGGCCATTCGCATGACGTCCTCCAAGGCGTCCCGGCAGAGGCTACGGTTACGGCAGATGGCGAAACCGTCCATGGTAGCCCCTCCGCGCTCCAGGAGACGCTCCCCCTCTTCCATGAGCACCTCCACTATCTCGCCAATCACCACTCTTTTGAAATCATCCATGCGTATTCTGCATACCCGGTCCGTGAGGGCGTTGATGTTGCTCTCCAGGCTACTGAGCTTCTCGGAAAGGGTGGTGTGGTCTTCGGACATATAATATCCGTATATTACTACATAATATTTGATTATTACAGTCGTCCTGACAGCAAGAAATTAATCCTGCATATCCCTACAGCGCACGAGATGTCATTCAAGGAAGGTGAATTCGTCTACCTGCAGGACGAAAAGGGCAGAAAGCACTGGTTCCAGATGGCATCAGGCATGCTGAAGGTGGCCTCCCTGGGCACCGTGGACGGCAGCCGGCTCATGGAGATGACGGATGGTGGAAAGCTCAGCTACGCCGGGCGTGACTTTCACATCTTCCGACCAGGCACGGTGGACCTCATCTCATCCTTGGACCGAGGGGCGCAGATAATCACCGCCAAGGATGCCGCCACCATAATCATGCACTGCGACCTGAAGTGCGGCGACACCGTGCTGGAGGTGGGAGCTGGCTCGGGTGCACTCACTTTGGCCATGATCCGGGCCGTGGCCCCACAGGGGAGGGTGATTACGGTGGAGCTGCGGCAGGAGTTCGCCGACCGAGCGGGAAGGAACCTCCGCCGTGCTGGTCTGGAGCAGTTCTGGGACTATCACATAGGTGATGCCCGCAGCCTGAGCCTGGACATGCAGGCGGACGCCTTGGTGATGGACATGCCAGAGCCCTGGGTGGCCTTGGGAGGGCTGCACGGCTCCCTACGCGGCGGCGGCCGCTTCTGCGCCTACGTGCCCAACATCAACCAGATGGAGTCCACCGTCAATGCCTTGCGCGACCGCGGCTACTGCGATGTCTTCGCCTTGGAGAACCTGCAAAGGAACATGGAGGTGCATGCCGGTGGCGTGCGCCCGTCCTTCGAGATGCTCGGGCACACGGGTTACATGGTGTTCGCCAGAAAAGCGGAATGACTCCGTTCCAGACCGCGAGAATATCTTAAAGTATCGCATACCCATATCCGAGGCGATGGCGGTCATTGAGATAAGAATCGAGTTGAAGAAAGGGGTGGCAGACCCTGAGGGCCAGAACACCAAGAAAGCCTTGGAGCTGCTTGGTTTCACCGGCATCAGCAGCGTGAAGACTGTGAAGACCTTCCAAGTCGAGATGGAGGCTGATTCTGACGTTGCCACCGCCATCGGCGAGGAGATGTGCCGGAAGCTGCTGGCCAACCCTGTCATACAGAACTTCCATGTGGAATTGAAGTGATATCATGGCCTACGACCGTCTACTGAAGGCACGGCCACTACCATTCCCGCTCACGGACGTGGACATACTCTCAGCTGACGACGAGGAGCTGATGGCCATGTCCAGGGATATGGGCCTGAGCATGTCCTTGGAGGAGATGTGCACCGTTCGCGACTACTTCTCGGGCGAGGGGCGCGTGCCCACAGACATCGAGCTGCAGTCCCTGGGACAGGCCTGGAGCGAGCACTGCTGCTACAAGAGCTCCCGGGTCATACTGAAGGAGTTCCTCCTGGGCATCGACAGTCCGGACGTTCTCTCCCGCGGAGATGCCGGGGTCATGGCCTTCGATGACGATTACGCCTACGCCCTACGTATCGAGAGCCACAACCACCCGTCCGCCATCGAGCCCTACGGGGGGGCGGCCACCGGCATCGGCGGCATCCTCCGCGACGTGGTCTGTATGGGCGCCCAGCCCGTGGCCCTGGTGGACCCGCTGTGTTTCGGCCCCGTGGACCGAAAGGAGGAGTTGCCCCCGGGTGTCAAGCACCCCCGCTACCTGGTTAGCGGCGTGGTGGGCGGGATCCGGGACTACGGCAACCGCGTGGGCGTACCCACCCTCTCTGGGGGCCTCTTCTTCGACTCCCGTTACACCGGCAACTGTCTGGTGAACGTGGGATGCGTGGGCATCGTCCCCAAGGATGAGATCGCCCAGAACTTCGTAGGTGGACCAGGAGAGGTGATGATACTCTGTGGTGGCCGCACCGGACGCGATGGGATCCATGGGGTGACCTTCGCCTCTGCGGAGCTGAGGGAGACCTCGGATGAGGACTCCCGTGGCGCCGTGCAGCTGGGAGACCCCATCACCAAGGAGCCGCTCATGCATGCCTGTCTGGAGGTTAACCGCCGCAAACTCATCACCGGCATGAAGGACTTGGGCGGCGGTGGCCTGAGCTGTGTCATCGGGGAGATGGCCCTGGAAGCCGGTTGCGGTTCCGAGGTCCGCCTGGATCAGGTGCCCTTGAAAGAGGAGGGCTTGGCACCATGGGAGATATGGGTGTCCGAGTCCCAGGAACGCATGATGCTGTCCGCCAAGGAAGAGGATGTGGAGAAGATCCTGGAGGTCTTCCGCATGTGGGACGTCCCGGCCACACCAGTGGCACGCACCATAGCTCCGAAGCGCACCCGTGTCTTCTGGGGCGACGAACTCATATTCGACATGGACCTGGAGTTCCTCACCGGCGGCCCGATGTACTGCCGGCCGCATACCATCACCACCCCTCCAGGTGTGGAGGACGAGATATGGCCAGAGCTGCCGGATCGGAACCAGGTGCTGACCACTTTGCTCTCCGACCTCAACGTGGCGTCAAAGGAGTGGGCAATCCGTCAATATGACCATGAGGTCCGCGGTGCCACCGTGCTCCGCCCTCTGACCGGCCACATAAACCGTGCCGGCCCCGGCGATGCCTCCGTCATCCAGCCTGTTCCCGGACGGTGGAAAGGCTTGGGCATATCCGTAGGCTGCAACCCCTGGTTCACCGCCCTGCACCCCTATCATGGCGGCCTGTCCTCCCTGGACGAGGCTTGCCGCAACCTGGTGGCCACCGGTTGCCGGCCGCACTCCCTATCCAACTGCCTGAACTTCGGCAACCCGGAGAAGCCAGACCGCCTGGGCCAGTTCCGTGAGGCTGTGCGCGGCTTCGGCGAGCTGGCCCGTTATCTGGGACTGCCGATACCCTCCGGCAACGTCAGCCTATACAACGAGGCCCCGGGTGGGGTGGTCCTGCCCACGCCCATGATCATGGGCCTAGGGCGCATCGACGATGTACGCCAGGCTGTGAGCTCGGACATGAAGCACGAGGACAGCACCCTGTACCTAGTGGGCAAGACCAAGAACGAGATGGGCGGATCCCTGCTCTATCGCCTCTTCGGAGGCCAGGGCGGCCCCGTGCCCGGGGTGGCCTTCGACCAACTGTCTACATCCATGGACCGACTGCTGAAGGCCATGGAACGAGGATTGGTACGGGCCTGCCACGACTGCTCCGATGGAGGTTTGGCGGTGACGGTGGCGGAGATGTGCATCGCGGGCGACATCGGGGCGGAGCTCAACCTCGGCCCCTTGTCCGGGAGGGACCTGGATGTGGCTCTGTTCTCCGAGAGCAACAGCCGCTGGGTGGCGGAGGTGCCATCCGGGAAGGAGAATGAGTTCGAGACCGCCATGGGAGAGATGGCGCAACGCATCGGTCGCAGCGGCGGCCGTCTCTTTACCGTGCCACAGGCCAGCATCGACCTGAAGGTCGACGACATGAGGAGCAGCTGGAGCGAGCCTCTGGCAAAGATGATGGGGTGAACGGATGAGACCAGAGGAGATCAAAGTCTGCGTGCTGAGGATCGAGGGCACGAACTGCGAGGATGAGACTTACAACGCCTTCAAGGTCCTGGGCGCCGACCCGGAGAAAGTGCACCTGAACCAGCTGGATGGGCACGCCCCAGAGCACCTCAGGCGCTCCCTGGAGGACTATGATGTCCTAGCACTGCCAGGAGGGTTCTCCGCCGGGGACTACATCCGTGCCGGGGCCATCTTCGCCGCCCGCATCCGCAGTGCCCTGCCAGGGGACATGACCCGCTTCGTGGAGCAGGAGAAACCGGTCATCGGCATCTGCAACGGCTTCCAGATCCTGGTGGAGCTGGGACTGTTGCCCGCCTTCGACGAACCCATGTCCCCGGTGCCCGCCGCGGCCTTGTTCACCAACGACTCCGCCCGCTTCGAATGCCGGCCGACGCTGCTGCGCAACGACAACCGCGGCAACTGCCTGTTCACCTCCCGCATACCCAAGAAGAGCGTGGTGATGTTCCCT
>JBFWLS010000060.1:0-5511 GCA_050251995.1 Candidatus Methanomethylophilaceae archaeon | reverse complement strand
CCCGGCATCCTTGTTGTTGATTATCACCGAGTACACCCGGGCATCGTTGGCGGTTTTCAGCTCGTTCCATTCATCCATGAATGAAGGATTGTTGACCACCGAGTATCCATCGGATATAAAGAGCAGGTCTGCTCCCTGCCAGAGTCCCTCCCTTAAGGAGCGGATTCCCTCCCGTAAGGCGATGTTGAAATCAGTGCCTCCCCCGAAGCCATAGGAGAGGAAGTTCAGGAACTCCTTCCCCATGCTCTTGCGTTCTGTGAGGGTGATCTCCGTGGTGTCGGTGGAGAATAGGATGACCTTCACGTCTCTCTTCTCCGGTATCATCTTGCGGGTGATGGCCAAGACCACCGCCTTAGCTATGACCTCAGGCTCTCCGAACATGGATCCAGAGGTGTCCACCAATGCCACCACCGGTCCCTTGCGTTGATCCTTTGGGGGCCCAGAGGTATAATCGCGACCACGCAGCTGATATGTCATCAACTTTCGTTCACAGAACTTGCTGAAGAAGAGCATTTCCAGCTCGGGGTCGGCGAGGTTAACCATCTCCACGGGAAGCATGCGATGGATGTCGTCCGAGAGCCGCAGGCTGTGGATCTCGGACTGGCCAGTGCTCTTCTGGCTCAGCTGTTTGCTTCCCAACTCCGACTCCATGCGTCCCAAGAGCTCCACAATGCGGGCCAAATCGTCATTGCGGTTCACGATGTCCGCATAGCTCTCCAGGTTGTGCAGGAACTCCCGATGCAGCTCCCTCATGGTGTAGTCGAATCCTTGCCCAGGGAAGAGCATGCTCAGGAGCTCGATGGCCTTTATGTCCGCCTCCAAAGAGATGTTGACCTCGTCCAGCATCCCTTTCAGGGTGTCTCGCAACTTCTCATCGAAGACCGCCTCCTCCTTGTCTATGTCGTCCTCGGAGCCCAACTCTTGTATCCGATCCTCCCATGAATCGTCATCCACCTTGAAGTCGCGGTCGAAATCCTCCGCATCCTCCCCCTTCAATGCCACCTCGCTCTCCATGATCTCGTAGACCCGGGGGAGAACCATGCGGAGGACGATAAGGGGCATGAGGTCGTTGTTGCTTCCGATATCCTTGATTCGTTCCCATTGTGGTTCGTTCCGAATGAGGAAGAGGATGTACAGGAGGATACCGTATTTCTTGATGAAGGCCTCGTGGTCCCTGACCGTGTAGCCTTGCCAAATCTCCTCTGCCAGAATATCCGCGGTCTCCTTCCTGATCTTGCGCGGAATCCGCCGTGGCTGAGCTATGATGGCCAGAATCTCCGGGGTGTCCACCAGGTAGGCGATGCTAATCTGCCCGTTGTCCGATGATTGTTCCATGGTCATCAATCTAGGACCTTCTCGATGTCCGTGAGTATCTGGCTGATCTCACTTAGGGCGATGATGCGGTGATCGAAAATCATCATGAGCTCCTTGCGGTCCCGGAGTGAGAGCCAGAGGTTCTTCGCCAGTCCATCCAACAGATTCTGGCGCTCCATGTCGTGTCCTTTCAATACCGATTCCTGCCTCTCACGGAGGCTCTCTACCTCTTTCCGGTACAGGCGGGCCTCCGGGGTGTTGCTCTTCTCGGTCAGCTTCCAACCATGTTGCGTCTCCAAAAGGCTGACCAGTTCCTCGAAGCCGTATTTCCGGTAGCCCTTGGAACGGCCACGGCTGTCATCGAAGGGGTTCATGAAACTGTGTTTGGGATTGGCCTCATGATGCTTGCTCATCCCCTCTAGGTTGGTGAAGGACGCGTTACAGTCATGACAGTAGATTATGCGAGGGAACCTTGCCCCCGCATCCACCAGGTTCCTGGACCGAACGGCGAGGCGGAAGAGTTCCTCTGCCTCTTCCCTCAGCTTCTGGAGGTTCACCCCATGTGAAACGCAGGATTGGAATATGCTGCGACGGATCTCTTCCTTCTCCAGGGGGTCGTTCCATAACAGGTGCTGTAACAGAGGCAGCATGGTGATGTCCACGCTTGGCTTATCCAGGGTCCCTGCGGCAACGCGCATGATGTTCAAGGCCTTCTTCCAGCGCCGGTCGGATATGTAACGCTCGCTACGGCGGAAGTCCTCTCGCATCGCCAATATGGTGGAAAGCACCTCCTGGTCGATGGGTAAGGAGGCCGATTTCAGGCGGTTTTCCTGAATCTCCTTCATGCAAAGATGTTCTGGTGGGACGAAATCATCAGTTCGGTTGGAGATGACCTTCAGGAAATTCTCATCCCCCGAGATTGGTGACACGTAATATCGGAAAAGGAAACGGTCGTAGAGTGCCTGCAACCCCTCCCCCTCTTCCGGAAGCTCGTTCGAGGCCCCGTAGATGGAGTAGATGGGCACATCGCAGACCTCTCGTCCGTTGTGGTACCGTTTCTCGTTCAAGATAGTGAGCAAGCTGTTGAGGATGGAGCTGTTGGCTTTGAATATCTCATCCAGAAAAGCGATATTGGCTGCGGGGAGATATCCGTCCGTCTTGCGACGAAATTCATCCTTCTTCAGCGATTCCAAGGACAGGGGTCCGAAGATCTCCTCCGGGGATGTGAAGCGGGTCAGGAGGTAGTAGTAGAGCTTACCATTCTCCAGGCATTGGCACACATCCTTTGCCAGCATGCTCTTGCCCGTCCCTGGCGGGCCTATGAAAAGCAAATGCTCCCCATTGAGCAGGGCCAATAGGGAACCGGCGATCTCATCCTCTCTCTCGAAATGCCGCTGCTGCAGAGCGGTGATAATCGATTGCACCTTCTCCATCATCATGGTCAACACTGCCAGAATCTCCTAACCTAATCCTGCCTATATTATGTTGACGAATAGTAGAACAGATTTGGGGAATGCTTATGATGTCCCAGCCCATTCCAGCCTTGAAACGGGAGACACATGGAGGAAATTGAGCGTACACTGGGGCTGGGCGTAGATGCCGGGGGGTCCTATACTGATGGGGTGGTGATGGATATGCGCACCCGAGAGATCCTCGCTCGAGCCAAGACCCCCACCACGCATGAGGATCTTATCATTGGTCTCATGCAGACGTTAGAGGAGCTTTTGTCCCGTAGGAGTTTCGATCCAAGACATGTTCGTTTCGTGGGTCTATCCACCACCCTGGCTACCAACTCCATCCTGGAGGGCAGGGGCGGAAAGGTGGGATTGATAGGCATAGGATGGAAGCCGGACGGAGAATGGAAGTTCGACTCCGTGGCCAACGCCTTCGTGGGTGGAGGTCATGACGTGAATGGCCGGGTGGAGGAAGGACTGGACGAGAAAGGTATACTGGAGGGCTTGGAATCCATGCGCAACAAGGTCGATGCCATCGTGGTTTCTGGCCGGTTCAGCTGCTTCAATCCAGCGCATGAGGAGAGGGCTAGGGCCCTCATCCGCAAGAATTGTGACCTCCCGGTGGTGGCCGCGCACGAGCTATCCACTGACCTGGGGGTGCATGAGAGGACCAACACCGCGATACTGAACGGCCGTCTCCTCCCTATCATAAACGATTTCCTTGAGGATGTGGGTTTCATGTTGCGCAAGCAGCACATCGAAGCCAAGATAATGGTCCTCAAGGGAGATGGGACCATGATGGGAATGGAGACTGCCCGCTTGAAACCTGTAGAAACCATCATGTCCGGTCCAGCTGCCTCGGCCATGGGTGGCCGTTTCTTGGCAGACAAAGAAACATGCATGGTGGTGGACATGGGGTCTACCTCTACAGACATTGCATTCATTCGCAAAGGCAGCCCCCGTATAGCGAACGAGGGTGCGGTCATCGGTGACCGCAAGACCATGGTGAAGTCCATAGACGTGCTCACCCTGGCTTTGGGAGGTGATTCCCACATCCGCCGAGGAAAGAACGACATCATAGAAATCGGGCCTCGACGGGTGGTTCCTCTGGCCGTGGCCTTCCATCAGTATCCTGACTTGAGGGAAAGGCTGAGGGAGACCCGTTCCAGTACCTTCCTTCTGCCTCATTCCACCCGCGCCACATTCTTAGAGGGGAGGGATGCGGAGATCATGATGTGGATACGCGATAACGCCCCCTGTACTCGGGAGGAGGTCTACGAGGCCAATAGGGAGGTGGTGATGTCCCGTAGCATAATGGACCGCTTGGTAGGCTTCGGAAGCGTCATCGAGACTGGTCTCACCCCCACGGACTTAATGCACGTGGACGGCTCATTCGTCACCGGGGATGTGGAATGCTCCCGTCTTGGACTCGCCGCAGAAGCCTCCAGGGCCTCAATGACCACTGAACAGTTCCGTTTGAAAGCCATTCACCGGATAGTATCAATGCTAGCAGAAGGGGTACTGCAAAAGATAATCATGGACGAAACCGGTGAGGCTGAGAATACCCAGAATATTAGGAGAATCTTGCAGGTGGCATCCGGGGGCGGATTTATGGACATCATGGATTTGCAGGCAAGGGTCAACATACCCATCGTGGGGCTAGGTGGTCCGGCACATCTTTTCCTGCCCTCCCTGGAAGACCGCCTGGATGCAGAGGTTATACTGCCCATGGACCATGAGGTCGGTAACGCTATCGGCACCATATGCAGCAAGGTCTCGGAGTATTCCTCCGTCCAGGTCAGGCCATTGAAGGAAGGCGGTTATGAAGTGGTGGCGGCACACCGGCCGCATCAGAAGGTGCAGAGGCTGCATGATGCCATTGAGCTTGCGAAGAGCATCGCCAAGGACGATGCTATCAAGAGGGCGGTGCAGGCGGGAGCGGTGAATGTGGAAGTGGAGCTGGAGGTTGATGAGAACAACTTCTCTGACTCCGATGGGAACCGCATCGTGGACCGGATCGAAATAAAGGCGCGGGCGACCGGAGACCCCATGGGGAAGTTCCAGCTCTTCGACCACTGAGCCCTCGGACGTAGAAGAGGATAATTGACCGAACCGCCACAGGGGGCTCCGGGTGGCGTCTCCGGGGAAATGTTATTCCCGGCTCGTAGAGCTCGACGGTGGGCGCAATGCTCGGGGGCACAAGGGCATCGCCGATGTGCCCTGCCCTCAAACTGCTTGCGAGGTCAATTATCCTGATATAAATTTGAGTCATACACTATTTAATACTTTTGTAAAATCAATTTTATCGTCATTTTTTAAACCACTTCTATGATGGTAATCGATGAAACTTTTGGTCGAACCATCAACGACTGCGGATTAGATGTGGGAACATGGTACGGAGTATGCCCACGTTCGACCGCAGCAGTTCATAACCATCGAAACCACGATCGTTTAGTATCGCCCATTCGTGGTGTCGGAGATGCTCCCTGCTCAGGCTCCCTTCGGGTATGCCCCCTGCTTCCAGAAGGTCCATTTCCATTAAAGCCAGGTTGAGATGCAAAATCATGTCAGAACGCAGGCCTTCATACCAATGAACACCCGGACCCAGTAATTCCACAGTGTTCTGGAAACGGTTGGGCAAAGACGTCAACAGGGCGCGGAGAAGAGGGTCTTGGCCCTTCCTCATCTCCCGGATGAGACGATCGAAATCGAGGATATCTTCCTGTGACAAGCCGCTAAACGG
>JBFWLS010000059.1:0-5519 GCA_050251995.1 Candidatus Methanomethylophilaceae archaeon | reverse complement strand
CAGCCGAATAAACCATTTCCTTCATTTTTTCTTCTCCTGCTGGCAGAAGTGTTATTATGCCTGGACTTGATTCCGCCTTTAGTTCAGGTGGAATCATGTCTGAGAAGTATGGCGAGACCTCCGCTCTCTGCCCGGTTTGTCTGAAGACCATACCGGCAGTGAAAGTGATGGAAGACGACAAGGTCTTCATTGAGAAGACCTGCCCCGAGCATGGCGTGTGGAAGGTCCAGATCTGGACCGGTGCCGACCATTACAAACAACTCTACGATTTCGCCGCTGTGCCGGCCGCACCCGAGAAAGTGTTGGTGGACGAGGATGCTAAAGACTGCCCTCAGGACTGCGGGCTCTGCCGCTCCCACATGCAGCACACCTGCTTGAATGTGGTGGAGGTCACCAACTCCTGCAACATGAACTGTCCCATTTGCTTCGCTCGGGCCAACACCGCCTACCGGTACCATCCAGACCTGGATGAGATCAAGATCATGTTCCAAGCGGTTGTCGACTACGTGAAGAGCCCCCGCTGCGTCCAGCTCAGCGGCGGCGAGCCCACCATCCGGGACGACCTGCCAGAGATAGTCAAGCTGGCCAAAGACATGGGCATCGAGCATGTAGAAGTGAACACCAACGCCCTGCGCATCTCTAATGACATCGACTATCTCCGCGCCCTGAAAGAAGCTGGCGTAGACTCCTTCTACATGCAGTTCGACGGCACCCGGGACGAAATCTACCAACAGACGAGGGGGAGGGACCTCTTCGAGATCAAGAAGAGGGCTATACAGAACTGTAGCGAGGTGGAGATCGGCGTCACCCTGGTGGTCACGGTCTCACCAAACATCAACCTCGGCGACGTGGGTGATATCATCCGTTTCGCAGCCGAGAACGTGCCCACGGTGAAAGGGGTGCACCTGCAGCCCATAGCCTATTTCGGCCGCTACCCCATCGACCCTCAGGATCAAGACCGTGTCACCCTCCCGGACTTGGCGAAGGCCATTGAGGAACAGACCAAGGGCATGCTGAGAGTTGACAACTTCATCCCCACCTCCTGCAGCAACGTGCACTGTGACATGAAGTCCCTGTCTGTGGTGCTGCCGGACGGGTCCTTGTTCCCCATGACCACCATGGCATTGGGCCCGCCCAACAAGACCAATGACATCGCTGACAAGACCCGAAAGGAGGTGTCCTCCTTCTGGCGCTTCATCGATGAGACCATGGGAGGCGGGGAGTCAAAGACCGATGATGACAGCTGGAAATCCTTCGTCAGCAGGGCCAAGACCCACTACCTCACCGTTTCCGCCATGGCCTTCCAGGATGTCTGGACGGGGGAGGTGGAGAGGTGGGAGAGATGCTGCATCCATATGGTGACGCCGGAGGGGAAGCTCATACCGTTCTGCCTCTTCAACGTCAGTAACAAAGACGGCAACACCCTGTACCGTCACCAGGCATTCCGGCCCCACAGTCAGCCCATCTGAGGCGAAAACCCCTTAACCCTCCTTTTCCAGCCAATGGGACCATTGATTTGGCAATGCGACAGCCGAGCATCCAAGATGGATTCCCCGCGTCTGATGAAGATTTCGGAACCATAGTCCGGATAGGCATCTGGACTATGGTTTCAAAACATAATGGAAGAAAAGTGGAAGAGGGTTCAACGGCTACGGTAGCCGAAATTATTGTAATAATGGTTGACCGTCTTGTCCATGTAATTAGCCAAGAACTTCTCCTTCTCCTTGGTGTTCACCACGAATCCCTGCATGGGGAACTCCTTGTCGCAGTGGACGCAACGGGCGAATCTACAGTTCTGGTTGGCCTTGGGACAGGAACGACAAGCGATGGCCCGCGACTGGAAAAGGCTGAACTCCTTGCCGCAGTTGGGGCACTTGAATCTGTGTGTCGAGGAAAGCAGTTGCGGGGTGATGCCTGCCCTCGCCATCTCTGGTGTCAGTACCATGTCATAATCACCTTGCCCTTATCAATTATCCCAATGACATTCCCATATTTACAATCAACGGATTCTACTCCATGTCTTCTGGCAGAGGTGTGAACATAGGAGGCAGGACCGGGCTCCAGCCAGTGAAGGGATGGTAGGGGTATGGCGCCACGTACTCCGTCCTCTCCAGGCCAGTGAGGAATGAATCCAAGGAGGCGGACGGTAGGACAAAGACCATCTCATCATCGCCCACCAGGCCCATCGCACGATCGCCTATGCAAGGTATGTCCAGAGAGGCCTTTTCATCCCTGACCGCACGGGATATGGAGGCACAGACGGATGCTTGACCAGTCATTGGGGTCTCGATGGCCCCGCCCTTCAGATGCAGATGGGCTATTATGGCCCTCAGTGCACGACCAGGGGTCAGGTATATGACCACTGCCTGTGGCTCCTGGGGAGCGAGGTCGAGCGGATAAGTGAGGAGCCAGCTATACTTCCTGCCATCATCGCCAATCATGCCCATACGGGCATGCAGGCTCTTGCCCGCCTCCTGATCGGCCACGAAGCCCAGATAGAGCATGCCCTCGAACAAACGGAGGGGAGAGGCCATCAGACCCAGCGCGGACGAGCCCCAGACGCAACGCATGTCTATGGCCTTAGAGCGGAGTATCCCTCTCTCCCGGTCATGGCGGGAACGGAGCAGCATATGACAGACGGTTGTATCCTGGGCATGGATGCCGGCCGCGAGTTCCTCATCGGAGAGGGTGACCCCCACCGGGTCGCTTCCCAAGCATAGTTTCTCCTTCAGAATCGCAGAGGTTCTCCGCCAGTCATGGGTCATAGGCTAGGGATGGTTTTCGTTGCTTATGAATTGTATGCTGGTCTAGAAAACCCTTAACTACGTAGTATTGAATCCCCTTGCATGAGCCCCTGGAACACCGTGAAGATGGCTATAGTGCGGAGGAAGATGCTCTCCAGCCGAATACCTGCCGACTGCCAGAACCCACTGGAGGAATGGATGGCCATCAAAGCCAGGGAGACCTTCAAGAAGAACAAGGAGCTGCGACAGGCCATCGGCAAGAACGACTTGGACAAGGTCACGCGGGCGGACTTCGAGCAGTACCAGCTATTCCAATTCCGCAAACAGATGCGCTATGTGGAGGAGAACTCACCCTTCTACCGCAACCGGTTCCGCGAGGCGGGAATCTGCGCCGATGATATCCGCAGCATCCAGGATCTTGTTCGGGTGCCGATGACAACCCCAGAGGACATGGCCGAGGAGCCCTTGCATTTCCTGGCCGTATCCCAGACCAAGACGGAGAGGTCCTTCTCCACCACCGGTACGTCCGGGGTGAGGAAGAGGGTGTTCTACACTCGCAACGACCTCATCGCCAAGATCGACATCATCGCCTCGGCCCTGCTGAACGTAGGCATGGTGAAAGGGGATGTCCTGCATATCATGTTCCCTACCGTAGGAGCTTGGGATCCCAGCCTGATGATGGCGGGGGCATGCATGGTCGCTGGCTTCGACTCCTCCAGCTCCGCCAGCATAGACATCCAGGAGCAGATCAATGTCATAAAGGACAACTCGTCCAACTACATCATCGGCCTTCCTTCCTTTATCTACCGCGTCACCGTGCTGGCGGGACATTCCCATGACCTCAAGGAACTAGGGATCAAAAAGATAATATGCGCCGCCGAGCCTTTGTCGGAATCCATGCGCTGCACCCTGGAGAGGGAGTGGGGCTGCAGGGTTCTTGACGTCTGGGGAATGACCGAGTTCGGTCTGGCTTGCGCCGTTGAGTGCGACCAGCAGGATGGTCTGCACACGGATGAGGCCAACCTCCTCTTCGAGGTCATAGACCCGGAAACCGGGGAGCATGTGCCAGACGGGCAGAAGGGAGAGCTGGTGGTCAGCAGCCTCACCAGCGAGGGGACGCCCATCATCCGTTACCGTACCCGGGACTACACCGCCCACGTCAGCCCCCCCTGCGCTTGCGGTTCCAGCTTCAATAAGAAGATTATGAAGCCTGCGGGCAGGATGGACATGATGACCAAGATTGGACTGGGGCAGAAAGTCTACCCCCTCCTCTTCGACGAGGCTCTACTATCCTTCCCAGAAGTCATCAGCTACCAGCTCCTAATAGACAAGGACGGCTACAAGGACAAGCTGACCTTCGTGGTGGAGTCCCGAGACCAGAGCGATGGGCTCAAAGCAAGCATAGTGGAAGCGGTCAGCGCCATCAGGGAGATCAAGATGGGCCTGGAGGAAGAACTCATCGATGTCCCTTCCGTGCAGTTCCGTGCGGTGCAGAACGAATACGTGTCCAAGGCCAAGGTGATCGTGGACCGCCGCCCCCTTTTCGACAACTGACGGGTGACAGGATGCTGAGAGCAGGAGTGATATCATTACAGGGTGCGGTGCCGGAACACATGCGTGCCTTCCAGCAAGCCTTCCGGGACATGGGCCTACAAGGAGAGGCGGTGGCCATCCGCAACCTGGAGGCCTTGCGGAACGTGGACTGTCTAGCTATACCCGGGGGCGAGAGCACAACCATAGCCAAGCTCCTGAAGCGCTTCCAGATGATGGAAGCCATCAGGGAGATGGGTACAGATGGAGTGCCGATCATGGGCACCTGTGCCGGCTGCATCCTCCTGGCAGAGGAGGGAGACCTGGATGTCAAGCGCACGGACACCGAGCTTCTGGGGATGATGAAAATGCGGGTGAACCGTAATTCCTTCGGCCGTCAGCGGGAGTCGTTCGAGGCTCCCGTGGAGATTGATGGCTTGCCAGGGACGTTCCCGGCCGTCTTCATCCGCAGCCCATCCATAGAAAAGACCTGGGGCGACTGCCGTCCGCTGTCCACATGGAACGACAGGATTATCATGGCTCGACAAGGCAACATGCTGGCCATTTCCTTCCACCCTGAGCTGTCATCGGACAGCTCTGTTCACCGCATGCTCCTGGGGATGCTTTGAGTCATCCTTTGATGACGGCGATGACTTCACCTAGACAGGTGCTGTAGTCCTCACCTTCCACTAAGGTGCCGGTGATTATGGCATTTGCCCCCGCTTTTTTGGCCGCCAGGGCGGCCTCTGGGCTTCTGATCCCCCCGCCTACCAATATAGGCACGCTGACCTGGGAGCGCACAGCACCGACCATCGCCGGGGGAACGGGCTCAGGTGCACCGCTGCCGGCCTCCAGGTAGACGATGTTCATGCCTAGGAACTCGGCCGCCAAAGCGTAGGCCACGGCAGTCTTGTGGTCGTCCCTCTTGACCACGTCCGCCTCTCCTACCTCACCCACCTTCATCCCGGGCTCCACGATAATGTACCCCATGGAGATGGGTTCGATGCCTAGCATCTTGACTATGGGCCCGGCGGCCACCTGCTCCCGTATGACCATTGTGAGGTTGCGGCTGTTGAGCATGCTCATGAAATATATGGCGTCGCAGTGCTGGGAGATGGCGTGCGCACCGGACGGGAAATAGATGACCGGTACCTCCACCACCTCTTTGATGGCCTTGGCGGTGGCATCCAGATTCTCCTGTGTGACATCGGTGGAACCTCCAACCATGATGGCATCGGTGCCTAG
>JBFWLS010000058.1:0-5528 GCA_050251995.1 Candidatus Methanomethylophilaceae archaeon | reverse complement strand
ATCCTCGTCCAGCAGGATCTGCAGCAACCCGGGCACGGCCTCTGCCGGATAGGAGCAGTCGGCATCCAGGGTGGCCACGAAATCACCGGAGGCGCTCTGGAAACCGGTCTTGTAGGCCCGGCCGTATCCACGGCGGGGCTCCGGCAGCACCCGCGCCCCTTTCTCTGCGGCGATCTCCCGGGTACGGTCATGGGAATCGGTGTCCACCACGATGACCTCGTAGTCCACGCCACTGTCATTCAATGCCCGGTCCAGCTCGTCTATGACCGTGCCAATGGATTCCTCCTCATTCATGGTGGGTATGACCACGGAAAGAAAACTCATCGCCCCCGTTTATGCGTGCAAAGTAATAATCATTATCTCTTGCCATAGAGCCCCGGCTCGCCGAAGAACTTGAATCCGGTATAACCCATCCAAGCGAAGAACAGGCGGACGAAGGCCCAGAAGCTCATCTTCTGCCGGAACATGTTCACCGGGTTGTAGCTGTCCCAGAGGGCCCCATGCTTCATGGTCAGCTGTTTGCGTCCCGCCCCGTTCCAGAATGCCTGGTCGAAGAAGCCGTACACCGTGGCCCGGGTGCGGTTGTAGATGATGGCATTGGGGTTGTGGTGCAAGGAGAACCCAGAGTTGGTGGCCCGGAGGTTGAAATCGATGTCCTCGGCGGTGATGAACCAGGGGTCCACGCCGCCGACCTCCTCGTACACCGACCGTCGGAAGGCCAGGTTGCATCCAGGCCAGGTACAGTCGTAGCCCTGGTTGAAGAGCTCCACCCGATGCAGGTCCTCCCAAGCCCGGAGACCGATGTTCACCGTTTTCCCTGCGACGATATCCGCACCTTCCTCAAGGGAGCGCCTCATCTCCTTCACCCAGTTGGGGTTGGCGATGACATCCCCGTCCGTGAGGGCGATGATATCCCCCTGTGCCATACCCAGACCGTAGTTCAGACTTTCCCCGCGGGTGCCGCCATGTTGGAAGAAGCGGATTCTGTCATCCCTCGATGCATAACCTTGCACTATCTCCGGGGTTCGGTCCGTGCTGCAACCATCCACCACGATGATCTCGATCGGCTCCTCTTGGACAATCAAGGAGTCCAAGGCATCGGCGATGTTGTTCTCCTCATTCTTCACCTTGAGCACTATGGAGGTGCAGGTCATCGTCCCTAATGTGAATTACCTGATAAAGACATTTATCCCTTTGATTGACTCTAAGTCTTCATAAATGGGATGACTGGCGGAATCATGTACGCGAAATACAGACATGAGCGAAGGGAAGCAATAGTAAGCGAGGTTCTTCTTCGATTCACTTTTATAATTAACAAGACGCTCCAAAGGACTGGCTCCAGGAATCTAGAGCGGGGGATTACACCATGAACATTCAAAGGACTTCCATAGAAGGGCTGGTCATCATCACCCCTGATGTGCACTGGGATGGCAGAGGATATTTCTTCGAGAGCTACAACTACAGATCCCTCAAGGACCTCATCGGCCTTCAGGCCCATTTCGTCCAAGACAACGAATCGTCCTCATCCTACGGGGTGGTGAGGGGTCTGCATTATCAAAACGGGGGCCATTCCCAGATGAAGCTGGTGCGGGTAGTCAGAGGGGAGGTCTACGACGTAGCCGTGGACCTCCGTCCAGATTCACCCACATTCGGTGATTGGGTGGGGGTCAGATTGTCATCCCAGAATGGGAAACAGCTACTGATACCGAAAGGTTTCGCGCATGGATTCTCCGTTCTGAGCGAGGAAGCGGTTTTCGCATACAAATGCGATGATTACTACAGTCCTAATCATGAGAAAGGCATAAAATATAATGATACATATTTAAATATAGATTGGAAATTGCCAGAGGAGGCCATAAAGGTGTCCGAGAAGGATTCTTTACTCCCGGGGTTCATGGAAGTTTTCCCCAACATCAACGACAGAAAGCAAGGACGTGGTTCCAATTGAGGTATCTGGTCACAGGCGGATGCGGATTCATAGGCTCTAACTTCATCAGAGCTTTGCTCAGTTCTCAGGAAGACGTAGAGGTTGTCAACCTAGACATGCTCACCTATGCGGGCAATCCGCAGAACCTTCTGGAGCTGCAAGACGATTCCAGATACCGTTTCGTGAATGGTGATATATGCGATCCGCAAGCAGTCGAAACGGCGATGGAGGGGGTGGACATAGTGGTGCACTTTGCGGCCGAGAGCCATGTGGACCGATCCATACATGATGGCAGCGTCTTTGTGAGGACAAACGTCCTGGGAACCAATACGTTGCTGCAGTCCGCTGTATCGAGAAGGCTGGACAAGTTCATCCACATCTCAACGGACGAGGTGTATGGAAGCGCCACGGAAGGTTCCTTCAAAGAGGGCGACCCTTTGAACCCTTCCAGCCCATATTCGTCCAGCAAAGCGGGCTCGGACCTACTGGCCCTATCTTACTATAACACCTATGGACTTCCGGTGCTGGTGACCAGATGCACCAACAACTATGGGCCATACCAGCACCCCGAGAAACTTGTACCGCGTTTCATAACCAACTTGCTGGACGGTAAGAAGCTGCCGGTATACGGTAGCGGATCCAATGTCCGGGATTGGATACATGTGGAAGACCACTGCTCCGCGGTACGCTTCCTGGTTCATAAAGGACGGCCGGGGGAGATATACAACATCGGCAGTGGGAACGAACTCACGAACATGGATGTCACGCGGCGGATAATCCTTGCCTTGGGCAAAGGGGAGGAATCCATAGAGCACGTGGAAGACCGCAAGGGTCATGACTTCCGGTACTCGCTCGACAGCAGCAAGCTAAGGTCCATGGGTTGGAATCCCGAACGAAGTTTCGATTCCGGCCTCCTGGAGACCGTGGAGTGGTACAAGACGCACAGGGGGTGGTGGGAACCGCTGATACATTGATATTCGGGGCCAGAGGTCTGCTGGGTTCCGAGCTGACACAGAGATTCCCCGATGCCCTGGGCGTCTCGCATCAGGATGTGGACATCACCGATCGGGCCGCGGTCGCAGAACTCATCCTCTCCATCCGTCCAAAGACGGTGATCAACGCTGCCGCCTACACCGATGTGGATGCCTGCGAGCATGATGAGGAAAGTGCAATGGCCGTCAACGGGATCGCACCCGGTCACATAGCCCGTTCATGTGAGGAAGTTGGAGCCAAGATGATACACCTCAGTAGCGATTACGTGTTCCCTGGAGACAAATATGAGTACGTAGAGACCGACACCCCGCGACCAATCAACGCCTATGGAAGATCGAAGCTCCGGGGGGAGCAGGAGGTCAGACGATTCATGAACGAATACAGGATAATCCGTACCTCTTGGCTCTTCGGTCCGGGAGGGAAGAACTTCGTCAACACGATGCTCAGGTTATCTGGTGAGGGAAAGCAGATCAAGGTGGTCGACGATCAGTTTGGAAAGCCGACCTACGCCCAGGATCTGGCGGATGCCATACCTTCTGTGATGGCCATGCCCTCCGGTATATACCATGTCACCAATGAAGGCCGTTGCAGTTGGTACGATTTCGCCAAAGAGATCGTTGCTGACGTAACTCCATGCAGTAGTGAGGAGATGCCCAGGGCTGCTGCGCGTCCCCGCAGCTCTGCTCTTAGGAACACCCGGTTGTCGCCTATGAGGCATTGGAAAACAGCATTGGACGAATATCTGAAGGAGGCCCTATTTTGAAAGGAGTTATACTGGCAGGTGGGACCGGTTCCCGTCTATTCCCTTTGACCAAGGTGACCAACAAGCACCTTCTGCCGGTCTATGACCGGCCGATGATACATTATCCCTTGCAAACCCTGATCGACGCCGGAATCAAGGACATATTGATAATCTCCGGGCGTGGCCACGCCGGTGATTTCTTGGAGCTCCTGGGCTCAGGGGCGGATTTCGGGGTGCGCCTCCGGTACGAGATACAAGACCACCCAGGAGGGATCGCCCAGGCTCTGGGTCTGGCTCGCGATTTCGTCGATGACGATGATGTCACGGTCATCCTGGGGGACAACATTTTCCAGGACAATTTCCGCATGGAGGTGGAGGCCTTCCAATCCGGTGCCCACATCTTCCTTAAGCCCGTTGCAGACGCCGAACGCTTCGGTGTGGCAGAGGTGGATGCTGAACGAGTCTTGAGCATTGAAGAGAAACCGAAGGTGCCGAAGTCCAATCTGGCGGTGACCGGCCTGTACATATATGATTCCGAGGTGTTCAAGGTGATCGACACCCTGAAGCCCTCAGGCCGAGGAGAGCTGGAGATAACGGATGTCAACAACTATTACATCCATGAAGGCTCCATGGGATTCTCCAAGCTGGATGGGTTCTGGAGTGATGCCGGTTCCTTCGAAAGTCTGCTTCGGGCTTCGAATATGGTGAAGTCCATGAGAAGCGACGCCATGGAGGACCTCGACGGACGATAGGCTGGCCAAGAGCATGACATCGATAGGCATAGATTACTGGTTGGAAGTCCAATGACATTGCGTCTGGGGTCTCGATGATATCCATAGTATGCGTCTACAACAATCTTGAGGTCCTGAATGAAAGGCTTCTGCCCAGTTTGCAGAGGCAGACCGAGGAGTTCGAATTGATACTCCTGGATAACACCTCTTCAAAATACCACTCTGCCGCAAGTGCTTTGAACCAAGGTGGGTCAGAAGCCAAGGGGAGATATATCCTGTTCATCCACCAGGACATGGTCCTGACCTCGGAACGGTGGTTGGAGGAGGCAGAGGCGCTATTGGAAGGGCTGCCTCTTCTTGGAGCGGCAGGGTTGGCGGGCATCCGGGACAAAAAGAGGGTGTACTCTAATATAGACCACGGGCTGGAACGTAAGCCAGTCGGCAATATGAAGCTCACTGAGCCTCTGACGATGCAGACCTTGGATGAATGTGCGGTTTTCGTACCTCGGGATGTCTTTCACAAGAACAGATTCGATGAGCAAAACATGGTCGGATGGCATCTTTACGCTGTGGATTATTGTCTCGATGTCATCAAGTCCGGTCTGAAGGTCTACGTCCTGCCTTTGCACGCTTGGCATTGTTCCGATGGGGCTTCCATGTCTTTGGACTACTTCTCCCTGTTACGTCGTTTATGGCGCAAGCATGGGAGCGATAACAAGACGATTCACACCACGATGGGAATATGGAAGAGGAGTTTTCCAACCATGGTTTATGAATGCATTTGTCTGTTCAGCTTGACCAAGAAAGGGATCAATGAGCAAGGCTTCAAAAACTACAAGGACAAAGCTCTCTCTGACCTGCGGACTTGCCTCGGACATCTTATAATCCGGTAGATGCAATAGCTCGGACCGGATAAGACGAGAGTGTGTCTGGCGACATCCAGATCAATGCTCGACCCGCATTCTGGGGGTGGCGACACAAGCGAATTGAAAATATCTGCTATCTGCGAACATCCCCAAGCTGCAGAGGTTGAAGAGGCCGAACCACACGGAACGGACAGGGTTAACACCCCTCAGGGTAACAATCTCATATCCATGCTCATGGAACATGTCCTCGATGCTCTTGTAGGTGAAAA
>JBFWLS010000057.1:0-5546 GCA_050251995.1 Candidatus Methanomethylophilaceae archaeon | reverse complement strand
CAAGACGCTCGCCGGTTGATCATGGACCTGGTGGAATCCGGGGCGAGCGTCAGGGAAATCTACCTCCATATCTTCCAGCCAGCCATGTACGAGGTCGGCCGCTTGTGGCAGACCAAGAGGATATCCGTGGCCCAGGAGCACTACTTCACCGCCGCCACCTCTCTCATAATGGCCGAGCTGTATCCGCGCATCGCGGACACGCCCCGCATCGGTCGCTACCTCCTGGCTACGTCTGTGTCGGGAGAGCTGCACGAGATGGGCATACGCATGGTCGCCGACCTATTCGAGATGGAGGGCTGGGACACTTATTTCCTCGGGGCGAGCACTCCCATGGAGGGCGTGGTGGACATGCTCAAGACGCATGAGGTGGACGTCCTGGCGGTGTCCGCCACCATGACCTTCCATATACTGGAGGTGAAGGAGATGGTTTCCCATGTCCGTAGCGTCATGGGTTCCAAGAGCCCCAAGATCATCGTGGGCGGTTACCCCTTCAAGGTCTCGCCGAACCTCTGGAAGGCGGTGGGGGCGGATGGGTTCTCCGAGGATGCCGAGGCCGCCGTCTCCTTGGCCCAGCGTCTTCTGGGGTAGGTGGGGCGACATGAGGATCACCCTCCATACCGACCGAGAAGGCAGGGTGCTGCGTTCCAGCACGGACCCAGGGACGACGGGCCCTCCGGACGGTAGCTCGCTATTGGATATGGTCCAGGGAGAGGACCGGGATTCCCTACGCTCCTGGCTGCAGGACGATCTGTTCTCATCCGTGTCGTACCGCGAGCCCATGATCCTGCACCTCCCTCAAGGGCCGCTCAGACTCTACCTCGCCGGAGTGAGGGGGGCGGATGGGAGCCTCACTGTGTTCCTCGCCGGTGACCGTCAGGAGCAGGCAGAGATGATGTCCATACGTCTTCGGCAATTGGGCCCCCCCCAGCAGGATGATTCCGCCCTGTACGAGGACCTCACCCGCATCACCAACGAGATGATGGCCATGCAGCGTCGCCTGGAGAACGCAAACCGGGAGCTGGCTTACCAGAAGGAACGCATCCGTGTCACCATGGACAGCATCGGGGAGGGCGTCATATCCACCGACATGGAGGGGATGGTGCACTACATAAACGACCAAGGGAAGGCCCTCCTCGGTCTGGACGAATGCTGCCTGGGCCAGGCTGTGCATGATGTGGTACCGGGCATACTGGAGGAGGAAGGCGGGCTGGAGGCGATGATCGAACGGGTCTTGGTTCAAGATGGGGGCCCCATACGTCTTATGGACGTGCCCTTGCTCTGTGGCGAGCCGCCATGTCCTGTGCTGGACATCACCCTGTCCGCCATCCGGGACCAGTCTGGCAAGGTGGCCGGAGGGGTGGTGGTGTTCTTCAAGGACGTGTCTGAGAAGAAGAGGGCCCAAGAGGCCTTGGCCAATGCCAACCGCAAGCTGAACCTGCTCTCCAGCATCACCCGCCATGACATCCTGAACACCCTCACGGCCCTGATGGGCTATCTGGATCTGGCTCGGATGAGGAACCAGGAACCGGGGTTGGAAGATTACATGCACAAGATGCAGGCCATGGCGGAACGCATCAACGCCCAGGTGTCCGCCACGCGTGACTACCAGGAGGTGGGCATCAAGGAGGCCATGTGGGTGGACCTCTCCTCCACCATCGCCGCCGCCTCCTCCCTGCTGGACCTCGGCGACATACACCTGGAGATCGATCTGCCGCCAGGGCTGCAGATATACGCCGACCCCATGGTGAACAAGGTCTTCTACAACCTCATGGAGAACACCCTGCGGCATGGGAAGGACGCCCGCAACATAAGCTTCCATACCGAGGGGCTTGGACGCAGTCTCCTCCTGGTCTACAGCGATGACGGTGGTGGGGTGGAGCTACCCTACAAGGAGAAGATATTCCGACGGGAGCACTACAGCAACACCGGTTTCGGGCTCTTCCTCTCCCGGGAGATTCTGGGCATCACTGGTATGGAGATTCGAGAGAACGGCGTTCCCGGGGAAGGGGTCCGATTCGAGATAAAGATCTCACCGGACGCCTACCGTCTGAATGCCAGCTGAAAGGTCGACAAAGATATTTACACTCATTTTTCTCTCATATACAATATGGCATCGTCAGATGATGGTTTTCTCGACGGGCTCTCCCTGGAGGAGGCACGCAACATACTCCGGGCCAGCATGTCCATACTCAGCCACGATGCCTTCCCAGTGGTGGCTCGCAACGTGTTCCAAGGCCTGAAGGAGCAGACCGGTGCCCGTGCCGGGTATGTGGCGCTGCTCTCCGACGACGGCATGGAGAATGAGATCGTCTACCTGGACCCGGGCGACTACGAATGCCATGTGGACGAGAGCCTTCCCATGCCTATCCGCGGCTTCCGTGGTCTAGTCTATGGTTCTGGCCGGGCACAGTACTGCAACGATTTCCTGTCCACGGAGCACTGGCACCTCATGCCACCCGGGCACGTGGGCCTCTTCAACGTCATGTTCGCCCCTTTGATACTGGAGGGAGAGGTCCGTGGCCTGCTGGGCTTATCCAACAAGGACGGCGGGTTCACCGACCGCGATGCCCTGCTGGGCGAGCTCTACGGCCGCATGGCGGCCTTGGCGCTACACAACTCTCTTCGCACCACGGAGCTGAAGGCCAGTGAGGAGCGATACCGTCACCTGGCTGAAGGGGCCTTTGATGCCATCGCCGCCCTGGGGAAGGGCGGAACAGTCCTGTTCGCAAACCCGTCTTTCCGCAGCATGACTCGTCTCTCGGACGAGGAGCTGGTGGGCAGAGACATCCATGAGCTCCTCCCTGGAGCCGAGATTCCTGCCGAGGAAGGGGTGCACAAGCTCCGGCCCACCTTCGCCGATGGACGCTCCCTCTCCTTGGAGGCCTCCATGTCCCGGACCATCCTGGGGGGTGAAGACGTGCGGGTGCTCATAGTCCGTGACGTCACGGAGAAGGAGGCCCTGGAGAGGAAGATGCGTCTCGTGGACAGGAAGATGGAGCTCATGGGCAAGATTACCCGTCACGACGTGCTCAACCACATCATGGTGGTGCAGGGCTACCTGGAGCTCTCCCAGGGCAGCGGGCAGCCGCTCACGGAGAAGGGCTTCGCACGCATCAACGAGGCCTTGGAGAAGACGAAAAGCCTCTATATGTTGCAGAGGGAGTTCGAGGCCTTGGGTACGGCCTCGGCGCAATGGGTCGATCTGCGGACGGCCTACGGCAACGCCCGTTCCGAGCTCGCCCTGGACACCGCCGGGGTGGATTTCCGCATGGACGTCGATGCCCTGCTCTGGGTCGATTCCCTGTTCGAGAAGGTGCTCTATAATCTCCTGTACAATGCTCTGGTCCACGGCCGACCATCCGTAGTTGGCATCGAGGCACAGGAAGGGGAGGAAGAGGTCCTCTTGGATGTTTACGATGACGGCAGTGGCATACCGGAGGACGAGAAGCAGTCCATATTCACCCTGGGCTTCGGGAAGAACTCCGGCCAAGGCCTGTTCTTGGTCCGGGAAATACTGGACACATATGGCATGCGGGTGGAGGAGGTGGGGGAGCCTGGCTGTGGAGCCCGTTTCCGCATCCACGTCCCCCATGGAAGCTGGCGCGGCATCTAAGGCTCAGAACGGAACCAGGGTGAACAGCAGCACCGTCGCCAGGACTAGAGGGACCAGGTACTTCACAAGCGGGAGGACGAAACGGCTGCAACCACAGCTTATCTCCGCCTCCAGGAACTGCCGGTCCACATACCAGGAGAACATCAGGGCGGTCATCAGGGCTGCCATCAGCACCCCCACGGTGCCGAAGGCGTGGTCCATGAGGTCCAGGACCCGCTCTCCCATCAGGCGCAGGTCCATGGCGGAATAGCTCAGGGCCGCAGCCAGCCCCAGCACTCCCACCAGAGCGGCTATGAGCAGGGAGGATTGCATCCGATCCAAGCGAGTGTTGTTCATCAGCGAGGCCACGTCGACCTCCATCATGGACACCGAGGAGGTGAGGGCGGCGATGAACAGCAGGGCGAAGAACAGGAATGCCAGCAGCCCTCCCCCAGGCATGGTCTCGAAGGCTGTGGGCAAGGTCACGAAGGCCAGTTCCGCTCCCATGGTGGGCTCCAGCCCGTTGCTGAACACCACAGAGAAGATGACGGTGCCGGCGATCATAGCCACGGCCACGTCCGCCACGCACACTGTGATGGCGGAACGGGTGATGTTCACATCCTTGCCCATGTAGCTGGAATAGGTGATTATGAGCCCGTAACCAACGGAGAGGGAGAAGAAGGCCTGCCCGAACGCCGCCGTCCAGAGGCCCGCTTCGGACATCACGGAGAAGTCCGGCGTGAAGAGGTACTCCAGCCCATCCATGAATCCCTCCATCTGCACGGAGTACACGAGGAGGACCGCCAGGATCACGAAGGTCAGAGGAACCAGGGCGTTGCTCATCCTCTCGATGCCGGATCGGACCCCTTTGGAGACGATGAGGACGGTGAACGCCAGGGCGACTATGAAGAACAGAACCGGCAGGTAACCGGAGGTGAGCTGAGGGAAGGTGAGCTCAATGGCACCGGTAGAAGAAACCAGGAAGGCCAGGGTCCAGCCGGTTATGACCAGGTATACACCAGCGATCACCAGCATCACCAGGAAGATGAACCATCCCGCCCACACGTATCGCTCCCTCAGGCCACGGAAGGAGGAGACAACGTCCTTTTCCAGATGGCGGCCCACGGCCATCTCCACCACCATGAGGGGGAAGGCCATGAAAACCACTGCCAGGAGGAAGGGGAGGATATATGCCCCACCGCCGTTCTGGCCGGCGATGGAGGAGAACCTCCAGATATTGCCCAGCCCCACGGCGGAACCTATGGTGGCTAGTACGAAAACCCGGCTGGATGACCACTTCTCCGTCTGCATCCCTCCCTCGACCCTAGGGGCGTGAGATGAGCATGTGCGGTCCCAGGGAAAAAGGTTTGCCGTAATTGGCATAGGCTAATGAACGCGGAAGGGCATGGTTCGCCCATGACCATGAACGAGGACCTTCCGAGGACGGAGGAGGAATGGGAACGTCGTCTGGACGCTGACGGCTTCCGTGTGCTGCGCCGCCGGGGCACGGAGTCACCCTTCACCGGTCGCTACCATGACCATCATGGGGACGGCGTCTACCGTTGCGCTGGATGTGGGGAGGAGCTCTTCGACTCCCGGTCGAAGTTCGATTCCGGCACCGGTTGGCCCAGTTTCGACGCCCCTCTGCCGGGCAAGGTGGAGGAGGAGCCGGACCATAGCCATGGGATGAGACGCACAGAGGTGCACTGCAGCAATTGCGGAGGCCATCTCGGCCACGTCTTCCCGGACGGCCCCACGGCAACAGGGCGGCGTTACTGCTTGAATTCTACCTCCCTGCGTTTCCAGGAACGGTGAGGTCTCAAGTGGTGTCGAGGACGATGGAGATGCCGGTCCATCGAAGAAAAATCCGTGGCTGCTGGTCGACATCGTCTGCCGGGGATGTGCACCAGGCGTACATGGAAGGAGTCCCCTCCCAGCGCGGGGGGCGATACAA
>JBFWLS010000056.1:0-5557 GCA_050251995.1 Candidatus Methanomethylophilaceae archaeon | reverse complement strand
CCTGGAGGCCGCTACATTCCAGCTCCTGGACCTGATAACCGTCTTCCCGGTGGAGGATGAGAATAAGTACACCGACCATGACGGACGTGTGCTCCCGGACGCCTTCCTGGTCCCACGCGGCTCCACCGCCAGGCAGTTGGCCTACCGGGTGCATACCGACCTGGGGGACAATTTCATCCGCGCCGTGAACGCTCGCAGCAAACGCACGGTAGGGCATGACTACGTCCTGCAGGATGGCGATGTCATAAAGATCGTCTCGAGGAGGTGAAGATGGGAGACTGGGACGTCCGGCTGCTGAGCGCCTACTACCGGCCCGAGGGGGACGAGGTGGTCATAGAGCTGTTCGGCAAGACCCGGGACGGCCAATCCATCACCATCATCGACCGGGGCTTCCACCCCTATTTCCATGTGGTGGAGCCGGGATCGGATATAGAGGAGGCTCTGAAGGAAGACCCCGAGGTGCTGTCCCTGGAGCATGACCAGCTCTACGACCGAGGGGAAGACAGGGAAGTGCTCAAGGTCACCATCCGCTTCCCTTGGAAGGTCCCTGACTACCGCAACCGCTGGAAGAAGAAGTACCGCATCGTGGCCGCGGACATACCTTTCCATCATCGCTACATCTACGACCATGACATCCACTCCTGCATCCGGGTGTATGGAAGCACCGTGCAGGCCGATTACGCCACGGACCTCACCGTGGAGATGACGGCTTTTGAGAACATAGACTCCTTCGACCCTGGCCTGAAGGTCCTGTCCTTCGATCTGGAGAACAGCATCAAGAACGATACCATCTACACCATCTGCTACACCATTGGAGAGAACGGCACCCTGCGCCCAGGGGACCCCATCCATGGCCCAGAGAAGGACATCATCGAGCGTTTCGGGGAGGTCATCCGTCAAGAGGATCCGGACGTCATCAGCGGCTACAACATCGACAACTACGACATCCCCAAGATCATAGAGCGGGCCAAGGCCAACCGCATCCAGTCCCTGCGCTGGGGACGGGACAATGGCGAGCCCAGACCGGTCATGGACCGCTTCTGGAGGGTGAGGGGGCGCCTGGTGGTGGATGCCTGGTGGGCCGCCAAGAAAGAGCTGCGGCCCAAGAGGGAGACTTTGAATGCCGTCTCCATCCTGGTGCTGGGGGAGCAGAAGTTGGACGTGGACCCTCGCCGCATGGATCAGGAATGGGCGGACAACCCGCAACGGGTGATGCTGTACTGTCAGAAAGATGCGGAGCTATCCCTGCGCATCCTAAACGCGGTGGAGTCCTTGCGCAAGGGCATGGACCTGGCCACGGTCTCCAAACTGCCCGTGGAGGATGTACTCACCTCCGGTTCCTCACAGCTCATCGATTCCATCCTCATCCGGGAGGCGGACCGTCACAAGGTGGCCGTCCCCATGACCGGCAAGTTCACTCGCAGCGAGCAGATAGAGGGGGGCTATGTGCACAGCATAGACGCTGGCCTCTACCACTGGGTGTGCACCCTGGACTTCAAGTCTATGTACCCCTCCCTGATCATCGCCAAGAACATCTGCTTCACCACCTTGTCCCCTCAGGGCAGCAATATCAGCCCCTCCGGGGCCAGATTCCTCGCCAAGGAGGAGAAGGAAGGCCTGCTCCCCCGCATTTTGAAGGACCTCATGTCCGAGAGGGACCGGGTGAAGAAGCTGATGCGCGATTCCCAGAACGAGGAGGAGAGACGCTACTACAACGGCCTGCAGGAGGCGGTGAAGATACTCATGAACTCCTTCTATGGGGTCTTCGCTTCCTCCTTCTACCGGTTCACGGACAAAAGCATTGGCAGCTCCATAACCTCCTATGCCCGGGAGACGGTGAAAGGCATCATCTCCGAGCTGCAGGAGGAGGGTCTGACGGTCATCTACTCCGACACGGACTCCATCTTCATACAATCACCGTATGATAACTTGGATGACACTGTGGCCTTCGGACAGGAGTTGGCATCACGCTTCTCCCGCGAGGGGGGTCAACTGGAGTTCGAGAAGATCATGGAGCCCTTGTTCTCGCACGGCAAGAAGAAGCGCTACGTCGGCAACGTGGTTTGGCCGCATACGGAGATGCTCATCCGCGGCTACGAGGTTCGTCGCACGGACTCCTTCGACCTGCAGAGCGAGATGATGACCCGAGTCTTCGAACTCATCCTGTCGGAGAAGGAGGAAGAGGCAGTGGCATACGTGCGCAAGGAGATCCAACGCACCTTGGAAGGAGATGTTGATCCAGAGATGCTGGTTATATCGCGCTCCTGCAAGGAGTTCGACTCCTACAAGGAGCCGGATAGCATGGCGAATGTGCAGACGGCGAAGAAGATGATCGCCATGGGATATGAATTCATCCCGGGGATGAAGGTCTCCTGGGTGGTCACCAATTCCAAGCGGACCCCGCAGGAGGTGGAGCCGTTCATCCCCGGACGCAGTTTCGATGCCAAACCGGACTACCGCTACTACGCGGAACGCCTGGCACACACCATCTCCCGGGTGACGGAGGTCTTCGGCTGGTCCGAGGAGGACCTCATGCTGGGGAGCCAACAGGCCACGTTGTTCAATCAGGACTTCCAGGGACGTGCCCCAGAGCCCTCGCCGGCACCGGAGAGGAAGGAGACCAAAGCCATGAAGAAGCCCTCGCTCCTAGACTTCATGTGAGCTTAGCCAGATGGGTATCCGCTACGTCAACTAGGAGGCTGAGGTGGAGGGCTTTCATCACAGTAAGTCAGAAAGCAGATGAGAGAGGTCCGGACACCCCTCTTCCACAGAACACAGCTGTCCCTGGAAGCCCATCCCGGCCAGTTTCTCCACGATGTCCTCCCTTTCCGCACCGGAGACGGCATCCAAACCGAACGCCAGGGCCAGGTCCGCTTGGAGGACATGGTTCCGCAACGGCCTCTGGAACATCCTCCATGTCTGGTAGAACAGGGTGGCATCGAGAACCAGAATGGAGACCACCTTATCGATCGCCACCCCGGAGCAGTCCTCGAGAGCATCCCGCACGATGCCGGGGTCAGCCGTCCCGGCCGGTTCGAAAATTATCACGTCCGGTTGGCCATCCCGCAGGATGCCCCGTATGCAGTCGATTAAGTCTGTCTTCAAGGAACAGGCCACGCAACCGCCCCGCAGATCCCGGGCCAGAACCTCATGCTCGGATATGAAGGGACTGTCCATGCATGGTGGCCCGTGCTCGGAGGCTATCACTGCCACCCGGCTACCCCTCCCGGCATGCAGGGCATGTACCAATCCTTTGATCACCCCATGTCTATCCACGCCAAGTACGCCGGAGACGATTATGAAATTCAGGGACACACCGGAAGCAGGATTTGGTCGGAGGATTGATAAAGGTTCTCCATCTACCCAGGACGATGGGGGCATGCCTCCAGGAGCCTTGAAGGGGAGTCAAGAAGCTTTTTATACTCTGTCGCAATCGGATTTCCTAGCGACGGGAGGACATCCCGTTGGAGATGTGCCCTTCGGGGTGAATCCGTAAACGCCGGTGACGGCAGGTGATACAAATGGACGAGAAGAAGAAAGGCGCCCTCGATTCCAGCACTGGAAAGGGCATGTACCACTACATAGCCGATGCCTGGAAGAATCCAGACAATTCCTACGTCAAGGAGCTCAACAAGCAGAGAAGGATCCAATGGCGTAGGGAGGAGAACTTCTGCCGCATTGAGAGGCCCACCCGTTTGGATAGGGCCCGCAGCCTGGGCTACAAGGCCAAACAGGGCTACGTAATTGTCAGAGGAAGGGTCCGCAAGGGCACCTTCCAGAAGAGGACCATCCGTTCCGGCCGCCGTGCCAAACGGAAGGGCATAACCAAGATTACCGTGGGCAAGAGCCTGCAGCGCATCGCCGAGGAGAGAGCCCAGAAGAGGTTCCCCAACCTGGAGGTTCTGAACTCCTACTGGGTAGGAAGGGACGGACAGCAAGAGTGGTTCGAGATCATCTTGGTCGACCCGCACCACCCGGTCATCAAGTCCGACCCCAAGATCAACTGGATATCCGGTGGGTCCCATAAGAACCGCGTCTACCGCGGCAAGACCTCCGCCGGCACCAGGGGACGCGGCCTGTACCACAAAGGAAAGGGTGCTGAGAAGCTCCGGCCTTCCATCAATGCCAACAAGGGCAGAGGGAAGTAGGGCTTCAGACCATACCCGCAAACATCTTAACAATATCTTCTTTTGACATCCCCACCAAGGGGTGGAATGCCGTTACACAGGAGTCGTGCGACTCCTTGATCTTCTCGAACTCCTCCAAGGTATAGCCGTAGACCACGCCCAGGATGTCCCTATCCATGGGTATGTCCGCCAAAGTTCCTTTGTAACGACGCAGCCGAGGATCGTATCTCTGCAGGAGCTCCGTGGGCCCATCCCCCAGGACCAGGGCCTTGCAGCCTCGGCGCATCATCATCCAGGCCGCCAACGCATCATTCTCGTCCTCCAGCACGGCCACCACCTTCCCCTGGCTCCCCAAGGGAAGACCGCCGGGGCCAGGGAGATAATCCTGGAAAATGAATGCCTTCTTCTGCCGCAACTCCACGAAGAACTGTACATCCGGGTGGCTGAGATCCACCCGCACCCCCAGATGCTCGTTGGCCAGGAATATAGCTGACCCCACCTCCCTTCCCAGGTCCATGGAGGTGAACTCATGCACCCCCTCCCGACGAGGACGCACGGCGAAGGATTGTCCTTTTTGAAGACGACCCCGTGAATAAACGGCAGCCGCTTCGCATATCTCCTGCAGGCTCCCTTCATGCAATTCCACCAGAGACACTGAGGCCACCCCAAAAACCCTGCGGATGGAGGTCGATGCCTTCTGGGCATCATCGCATTCCACATAGAGACGGCCTTCATCGCTGCTGATGATGGACTCCACGCCGTCCCGGAGCAGCATGTCGGTGATGTTGTCTCGCAACAGGGCCTCGAACCTCTTCCGCACCGGCCGGCTCTTCAGTCCGATCTCCGCATATCGCACCAGTATGAGGGACACGTCACGCCTATTCTGTACCTGGTATTAATCTTTTCAGAAAACAATAGATAGGCACCGGGGCATTAACACCCATGGACGCTGGCACTCTGATGGGTCTTCTTCTCATAGGCCTGTTGGCCGGCACCATCGGAACCGTATTCGGCGTCGGCGGCGGGGTCATGGTGGTGCCCGCACTGACCATCCTCTATGGCCTCTCGGCACAGGAGGCGGCGGCCATCAGCTTGGTGGGTATCGCCGCGTCTTCCTCTTACGCGGCATCCTTCTACATCTCCCATGACCTGGTCAACGTTCATCTGGGGATGCTGCTCCTGGTACCCACCGTGGCCGGTTCCCTCATCGGAGCGATGATCGCCATGGACATCCAAGAATGGGTGCTCCTAGGACTTCTGGCGGCAGTGATGGTCTACAGCGGCCTGTACATGATAAGGACGCCTGTGAGACTTTCCTCTGCCCCCAAGCAGAGCCGTATACGCTTGGTTTACCGCAACCACACGGATATTGGCGGGGAAGAAAAGGAGTACACGGTCGACCGTCTCATACCCAGCTTGGGAGTGGGGGG
>JBFWLS010000055.1:0-5638 GCA_050251995.1 Candidatus Methanomethylophilaceae archaeon | reverse complement strand
TCAGGGGGCTGAGCCAGTGACCCTGAGGGTAGTCATCTCGGGCTTCGGTACCGTAGGCCAAGGAGTCGCAGAGGTCCTGGAGCGGAAGAAGGACTTCATACAGGCACGCTTCCAGAGACAGATACGCATCGTGGCGGTGTTCGACTCCTGCAGCTTGGCATATTCCCAGAGCGGTCTCGACCCTTCGGAGCTCCTGAACCGCAAGTCGAAGACCGGGAGGGTGGGCGACCCCCGTCCCACAGACATGACTGGCTTCCTCCGCGATACTGATTTCGATGTCCTGGTGGAGGTCAGCCCCACCAACATCGAGACCGGGGGAGATGGGCTGACATTCATCCGCGAAGCCCTGAACAAAGGAGCACATGTAGTAACTGTGAACAAGGGGCCCTTGGCCTTGCACTTCCGAGAGCTCAACGACCTGGCCCGCAAGAAGAGGGTGCAGCTGCGTTTCGAGGGAGCCGTCGGCGGGGCCATGCCCCTCATCAACCTGTGCAAGGAGAATTTCATGGGGGAGCGCATACTCACCATCCAGGGAATCCTCAACGGCACTTGCAACTTCATCCTCAGTCGCATGGACAAAGGCCTGCCTTTCGGGCAGGCTTTGAAAGAGGCGCAGGAGCTGGGTTACGCCGAGGCCGATCCCAGCTACGACATCGATGGCATCGACAGCGCCTCTAAGGTGGCTATACTGGCCAACGCCGTCTTCGACCGTGACGTCACCTTCTCGGATGTGTCAGTCACTGGCATCACCGCCATAACTGAGGACGCTATCGCATTGGCTGGGGACCAGGGCATGGTGATACGTCTTATCGGCGAGGTCTCCCAAGACAAGCTAGAGGTGGCCCCGCGGCTCGTACCCAAAGGGCACCCACTGAGCCTCTCTGGCACCCTGAACATGGCCCAGATCAGCACCGACCTGGCCGGCCCCATCACCATTTCCGGGCGTGGTGCCGGCCGTATCGAGACCGCATCCGCCATCTTCAGCGACCTGGTGGCGATTCTGGAGGCGGAACGTCAGTAATAAATAGCTCCGCCTGAATTATCACAGGCTCATCCAAGGATGAAGAAATTTCGGGTTGGATACTATTATTGCCAGATGAAGTGATCCTGTATGACACCACCCTCCGGGACGGGTCGCAGACCGAGGGCGTGTGTTTCTCCACAGAGGACAAGCTAGAGATACTACAGAGGCTGGATGAGTTCGGCATCCATTTCGTGGAAGGAGGATGGCCGTCCTCCAACCCCAAGGATGACGAGTTCTTCTCCCGCGCTCGTTCCATCCCGCTCAAGAACGCCCGCTTGGTGGCTTTCGGCAGCACCCGTCGTGCCCACGTTGCCGCCACGGAGGACGCAGGGCTGAAAGCTCTCCTGGAATGCGGTACGGATGCGGTATGCCTTTTCGGCAAGAGCTGGGACCTGCATGTGGAGAAAGCCCTCCAGGTGAGCCAAGAGGAGAACCTGGCCATGATCGAGGAGAGCGTGGCATACCTCACCGATGCCGGTAAAGAGGTCATCTTCGATGCCGAGCATTTCTTTGATGGCTACAAGGAGAACCCGTCATACGCCATGGAGTGCCTCCTTGCCGCGGTTAAGGGTGGCGCCACATGGCTGGTCCTCTGCGACACCAATGGCGGCTCCCTCCCTGATTTCGTGCAGACGGCGGTAAGGCATGTTAGGGACAGTTGCCAGGTGCCAGTGGGGGTGCATTGCCATAACGATTCCGAGCTGGCGGTGGCCTGCTCCTTGGCTGCGGTCTCCGCCGGAGCCCGTATGGTTCAGGGCACCATCAACGGTCTGGGGGAGAGATGCGGCAACGCCAACCTCTGCTCCATGATCCCCATTCTGATGCTGAAGATGGGCTTCCCCTCGGAGAGGATAGACCTCCGCCGGCTGACCCCGCTGAGTATCTTCGTGGGCGAGATGGCCAATGTGAGGCCGCATGGGAACCTTCCCTTCGTAGGGGAGCGGGCCTTTGCCCATAAGGCAGGGGTGCATGTGAGCGCCATGTCCCGGGACACCCGCACCTATGAGCACATCAGCCCGGAGACTGTGGGCAACCGCCGGCGTATCCTGATATCCGATCTAGCTGGAACCTCCAGCATCCTGGAGAAGGTGAAGGAGTTCGGCATAGACGCTGGGAAGGAATCCGGGAAGGACATCCTCAACCGCATCAAGAGCCTGGAGGCGCAGGGATACCAGTTCGACGGCGCGGAGGCCAGTTTCGAGCTTCTAGTGCGCCGTTTCCGTGACAACATCAAACCTCCATTCGGGGTCTCCGGGTTCCGTCTGTACATAGACTCCATCGGCAATGACCGCATAACATCCGAGGCCAGCGTGAAGGTCGTGGACCGCATGGGGGCCATGGAGCATACGGCAGCGGAGGGCGAGGGACCAGTCAACGCTCTGGATAAGGCGCTGCGCAAAGCCCTGGCCCGCTTCTATCCTCTGCTTAACAACGTGCGTCTAACCGATTACAAGGTCCGTGTCCTGGATGAGAAGGCCGCCACCGCTGCCAAGGTGAGGGTACTCATACGATCCACGGACGGTAAGCAGTCCTGGACCACCGTGGGGGTTTCGGAGAACATCATCGAGGCCAGCCTATTGGCCTTGGTGGACTCCATGGAGTACATACTCCTAAAGGAGGAGCTGAACGGCTCCTCTTGATTCAAAGACCTGATCGAGCGTCACGGCGGTCCATGGTCGACTTCACCAGCATGGCCAGTATGAATGTCAACCCCATGACCAGTACCAGGGTCGATCCCGGAGGCAGGTTCAGATGGATGGCCAGGAGAAGGCCCAGCACCGATAGCGCCATGGAGCTGGCGCTGGCCCAGATCATGGTCTCCTTGAGGTCCTGGGTGAACAGGGAGGCCATGGCGGCGGGAATGGTGAGCAGGGCTATGACCAATACAATGCCTACGATGTTCATGATGAACACGCATGTTAGGGCCACCATGACGTACAGAACCAGATTCATCAACGGCACGTTGATTCCGGTGAGCCGGGCATGCGTCTCATCGAAGGTCACGATCTGCAGGTCACGGTAGAAGTAGGCCACAACCACCAGTATCAGGACTGCCAGCACCAGCATCAGCACGAGCTCGTTGTTGCCCACCAAAAGGATGTTCCCGAACAGTATACTCTCATACGAGCGTACGGTGACCCGACTGTGGTCTGTGAGGGCGATGAAGAGCACCCCCAGGGCCATCCCCACCACCCAGAGCACGCCTATGGTGGAGTCCTCCCTCAGCCTCTTGCTCACGGAGGGCAGCCCGATTATGACGGCGGCGCTTACGGCGAAGAGTATGGCCCCCAACATAGGGGTGAACCAATAAGCCAATAGGACCGATTGCAGATAATAGGCGAAACCAACGCCACCGAAGGTGGTATGGGCGATACCTCCGCTGATGAACACGATACGCTTCACGACCACGAATGTGCCGATGATGCCGCAAGCCAGACTTGCCACTATGGAGGCCAGGAACATGTTCTGCACTAGGCCGATGGAGAGAATGGTGGCCCAGTCAGTCATGGTCGTGAACCTCCAGCACGCGGTGCGGGATGCCATGTGCCAGAAGCTCCATGGGACAGTGGAAACCCAACCTCATCATGTCCGGCGTGATCCGGGGCTCATCGTGCACGATTATGGTGCGATTCAGGCAAGCCACGCGCTTCACCTCGGTGGATATGATGCCCATGTCATGGGTGACGATCAGGATGGCCACTTCATCGTTTATACTTCTGAGGGCGTCGTAGATGCAGTCTTTGATGGTGGGATCGAGGCTGGCCATGGGCTCGTCCAGTAACAATATATCCGGTTTCGGCGCCAGGGCACGAGCCAAAAGGGCCCTCTGCTGCTGACCGCCAGATAGCTCGTTGATCCTACGGTCGGCCAGGTCGTGAATGCCCACGGTGCGCATGGCCTCATCTGTCAAGGCACGGCACTCCTTGTCGTAGGTGGGCCTCAGCCCCTTGCGCCCTCGTAGGCCCATGAGAACCACGTCCCGGACGTTGATGGGATAAGACAGGTCGAATATGCCTTTCTGAGGTACGTATCCCACTCGTTCGATGGCCTTCTCCGGCCGCTCCCCGAATATCCTCACCGTACCTGACATTGGTTTGACCAGTCCCAGGATGGTCTTGAGCAGGGTGCTTTTCCCCCCTCCGTTGGGTCCGATGATGGCCAGGAAGTCCTTGTCATAGAGTTCTAGGTCTATGTTGTCCAGGGCTTTGTTGCCATTGTAGCCGGCGCTCAGCCCTTTGATCTCAATCGGTTTGGGTTCCATCACGTCCTCTCCTAATTCCAGCTATCTCCTAGATTCATAATGAAGCTTTCCAGCTCGTCCAGGTATTCCACGGCCAGAGGGTCGGCGGGGATGATGCTAATTCCTTCCGAGATTAGGGTGGCCTTAGAACCATCCTCCCACAAAGGGTCTTGTGGTCGCACGAAGATGGTGTCCAAGCCCTTCTCCTCGGTCACCCCTTTGATGTATTGAATCATCTGCGGTGTTACCTCCAGCCCAATCTGTCCTTCGAAAGAAAGTTCCACCAGGCCATATTCATGGCAAAGGTATCTCCAAGCAGGGTGCCAGACCAGGAATTCCGTGCCCTCTCTGCCTCCTATCCTCTCATCTGCCAATGACTTTATGGCGTTCACCCTTTCGATGTAGCTCAGGTAGCCGGCCTCATAGGCCACAGCGTTCCCTGGGTCCAATTCTGACAGAGAATCCTTCACGTTTGCTGCTATGAGCAGGAGGTTGCTGGGAGATGTCCACACATGTCCGTCTATCGCCCCATGGCCATGCTCATCCTCCTCGGTTTCCTCCTGGTGTTCATCCTCGATCGGGCTCAGGAGCGTCAAGCCCTTGCTGACGTTGACGAATGCCATGTTGGGGAAACTGGAGCGTAGCAGGGGGATATTAGTGACCTCCCACTCCATCTCCGCCCCGATATAGAAATAAGCCATAGACTTTGAGGCGGAGACCAGGTCGTTCACGGTCCCTTGATCGCCACCGTGGGGATTGGCACCAGGGCCTAGGAACTGGGTGACGGTTATGCGACCCATGCCTATCCATTCCAGCATCTCCTTCTGCCAGGGAAGGGTAACGCAGACATTGAGGTCGTCAGCGCCCTCGGCACTATTGGTTAGCAACACCAAGCCGCCAGCCAATACTAGACATCCCACAATGAGAACTGATAGGATTTTCATCGAACTCATGGCAGGGTTCGAATCCGACAATCTAGTTAATAAGAATATCTAGAACATTATTAATAATCTTATATGGTTGCCTAGATTGTTAATAAAATGACAATAAAGGTGTAAAAGATGGTCATCTTAAGCATATCACTGAAGGAGGAGAATGTAGACCTGCTTCAGGACATCCAGGGGCGTTTAGGGTTGGGAAGCCGGAGCGAGGCCATTCGGGTGTGTCTCCGAGCGGCGGAGAGCCAGCTGAAGGAGCAGGAGAGCATGACCGGACCCCTGGAAGGGGTCTTGATCGTAGTGCATAACTCTCACATGGATTCCTGGATGAGCGTCATACAGCATCGTTATGAGAGGCTTATGAGGACCCAGCTGCATTCCCATCTACAGAGCGGGAAATGTCTGGAAGTCATGATATTGAAGGGGGATTCCCAG
>JBFWLS010000054.1:0-5667 GCA_050251995.1 Candidatus Methanomethylophilaceae archaeon | reverse complement strand
GAGGTCTAAGGAGTTGACTTCGGCCACGATGTCATTGACCATGGGGAGCACCTCGGCGGAGCGGGAACGCAACTCAGGGCATTCGCCCAGAACCTTCCCGGCCACCGCTTTAGGGCTGGCCTTGCCATTGAAGAACACCGCGTTCTGTAGCGCGTACTTTCTGATGACGTTCTCTGCCTGGTCTATTGACATCAACCTCACGAAAGCGTGCCTCGATATATTATCTTTGAGCAGTGGCTCGCGGATCCCGGCCGCTACTCATATTATTATAGGCCTATGGGGTTTATAGGACTATGTCAGTGAGAGCTCATCTGTCCATGATGGATGACGTGCAGATAATGGATTCATTCGTGGATCCAGATTCCAATGATGTCACGCGCATCCTGCAGCGGGACCAGGACGTCACCGTGCACTTCCAGAACCTGAATGGCGGTCAGGCCGCCGGCAACATCTTTTCCACCCGTGAAAAGATGGCCAATGTCATGGGAATCAAGGTGGAGGAGATCTCCCACCATCTTGACCATGCCATTTCCCATCCGGAACCCACTGTCTTCACGGATCAGCCGGAGTTCAAATCCCGATGTCATGAGGATGTCGACCTGCTCTCCCTGCCCATTCCTAAGTACTTCCCTGAAGATGGCGGGCGCTACATCACCGCTGGTGTGATAGTGTCTGAGTATGAGGGGAAGAAGAACATCTCCTTCCATCGCATGATGGTGATGGACAAGGACCATCTGGCCGTTCGTCTGGTCCCCCGTCATCTGTTCACCATGCACAAGAAGGCCATGAAGGCGGGAAAGGAACTGGATATTGCCATCTGTGTCGGTGTATGCCCCTGCACTCTTCTTGCCGCCGCCACGTCCTTGGACTATGAAGTGGATGAGCTGGAAGTGGCCAGCGCCATCTGTAAGTCAGTGTCCGGACAGCCCATGGCCGTGGGTAGGACCGACAACGGCATCCTGGTTCCGGCTGATGCGGATTACGTTTTCGAGGCCAAGCTGACCTTCGATACCACGGATGAGGGGCCTTTCGTGGACATCACCGGCACATATGACCATATCCGTCAAGAGCCAGTAATCGAAGTGGAGAAGATCTGGACCTGCAAGGATCCCCTTTTCCACCTCATCCTTCCTGGGGGCTACGAGCACTACCTGCTCATGGGGATGCCCAGGGAGCCCATAATGTACAAGACCATCCGTCAATCGGTGCCTCGTACCCATGCTGTGCGCCTCACGGAGGGCGGTTGTTGCTGGCTACACGGCGTGGTCTCCATAAGCAAGAACAAAGAGGGCGACGGGATGAACGCCATCATGGCGGCCTTCACCGGCCATCCGTCCTTGAAGCAGGTCATCGTGGTGGATCAGGACATCGACATCTTCGATGACCGGCAGGTTGAATGGGCCGTAGCCACACGTTTCCAGGGCAACCGCATGCTAAGGGTTCCGGATGCCGCAGGCTCCTCATTGGATCCCAGCGCGGATGGTACCACTTGGAAGGTGGGGATTGACGCCACCATGCCTCTGGGGAAGGAGAAGGGGTACCGCCGCGCGGTGCTGGATTAGTTCCACCAATTGCGACGACGGTCGATGGTCTCGGAGCGGCGCTTGCCGATACTGATTATGTCGGCAGGGACCTGCAGGTAATCCTCAATGAAATCTATGTAGTCTCGCATGGCCCGGGGGAGGCGGTCGTAACCGGCGGCTGCGGTCTTTTCGGATGATTCCCAGTCCTCCCATCCGGGTAGCTCCTCATAGATGGGGATGGCACGGGAGAGCTTCTGCAAGGAGGCGGGGAAGTTGGTGACTGTCTCGCCATCGATGTCGTAGCCCACACAGACCTTCAATTTCTTCATACCGTTCAACACGTCCAACTTGGTGAGCGCCAGGGAGGAAATACCGCAGAGGCGGACAGAATGCTTGGCTACCACCAGGTCCAGCCAGCCGCAGCGTCGGCCACGTCCTGTGGTGGTTCCGAACTCTCCTCCTTTCTTCATCAGCGCGATTCCAAGGTCGTCGCAGAGCTCGGTGGGCATGGGTCCGGAGCCCACCCGGGTGGTGTAGGCCTTCAGGCATCCGACTACTTGGCCGATGCGATTGGGGGAAACCCCTGAACCTGTGGATATCCCACCGGAGACGGTGTTGGAGGAGGTCACGAAAGGATAGGTGCCGTAGTCGATATCCAGCATTACGCCCTGGGCGCCCTCGAAGAGCACCTTCTCGCCCCGGTCGATGGCTTCCGTGACCAGGACGGAAGAGTCGCAGATGTAATTCTTAAGGCGTTGTCCCCAGGCATAGAGACGGTCGGTGAGGGTCTCCACCGTGCATTGGCAGTCCTCGCCCATAAGGTGCAAGACGTCTTTCTTGTATGGTAGCAAGAAGGAGGCATTATCCATCAAAGTGTCCCTCTCCAGAAGGTCGCATACCCGGAACCCGTTGCGGGCGATCTTATCTTGGTAGCATGGCCCTATGCCACGTTTGGTGGTGCCTACGGTCTTGGTGCCACGGTAGCTCTCCTCAGCCCCGTCCAGCTTTCGGTGGTAGTTAAGGATTATGTGCGAACGATCGGATATTCGCAGGCCCTCCACGGAGCGGCCAGAGGATTCTACAGCCTCTATTTCCTCTAGGAGGCCGTCCACATCGAGAACCACGCCGTTGCCGATTACCGCAGTCTTCCCCTCCCGCAGGATGCCGGAGGGCAGAAGGTGCAGCTTGAACACCTCCTCACCAATCATGATGGTGTGCCCGGCGTTGTTGCCGCCCTGGAAACGTACAATCATGTCCGCCTGTTCAGCAAGATAGTCGGTTATCTTGCCTTTGCCCTCATCCCCCCATTGTGCGCCAATCACCGCGAGAGTTCTCAAAACCTCACCGGCGGCGCCATTGACTTACCGATATTAAATGTTTGTCAATACCAACTCTTACGGCCAGATGCCTGGATGTAGAGGTCTTTTATGAGGTCCAAGGGCAAGTCGGTGCGGAAGGACGTGGGCGTGTTATGGCTTTTTTCGGCCATGCCATGGGTCCGCAAGGCGTCCAGGAGCACTTCCAGACGTGGCGAGGGGACTTTGAGCAGGGATGATAACTCCCCCACCTCATAAAGCAAAGGGGAGGGTAGCTCATGTCTCCAGAGGTCGAGGTACTTTTCCACCCTCCGGCCATCCGCCAAGCCCTTGCTGTGCATCGATCGGAGCAGGGTCAGGTCATGGAGCCTGCCGCCCCATGCGGGTCCGTATACGTGTTGGTGGTCGCGCGTTTGGGAGAAACCCCTCTCCAGGGAGCCAGGGTCGTAGGAGTAGAAACCCAGCTGTGAAAGTGTATCGTCGGCGGACACGGCACCTTCCTTCACCCGGATATAGGTGCGGAAGTAATGGTCGGCGTAGAATGAGAGCAGAGGCTCCATGCCCCGATCGAACCTCGCCAGCTCCCTGGCCACACTGCCCATGAGGATGCGCAGGCCAGATTCATGGCACATGGGCCCCCGCAGGGGCAAAGCCTGATACCGTCGTTCGCACTTAGCCCGGTGGGCACCTGCCAAGGGGGCGGTGTCCGTAGCGGTTATGGCTAATATGCCGTTCCGTCTGCAGCCCCGGATACCGGCCTGCAGGAACGGGACAGGAGATCCGAAGGGGTCCAGATCCACATAGTCGAAGCTTTGTTCCGCTAGAAGGCAGGACAGGTTCTGTATGTTGGCACGGCAGTTTTTGACCGAGTTCAGGGCCATGTTGGCTTCGATGAACCAACGGGACTTCTCCTCCAGGTCGTTAGCCACCACTTGGGTGTGGGGGACCTCGTTAGCGATACGCACTGCCCGGGATCCAGTGGCGGTCATGGCATCAGCGACATCTACCACATACGGAAGGCTGGAAAGGAGCATCACGCTGACATCCCGATTGAATGCCATCTGGGAATTGAAGAAGACATCGCCGGTCCTCTTCCCGGGGCCCCCGTGGGAATGCCCCTTTGGAACCAGGAGCCGGGTGGAACCTTCAAGAATCTCGATACACTCCGGTATCACATTATTTCTCCATTCATCAGGCGCATGATCTTGTAAGGAAGGAGATTGCGGTTGGTGGGTGTGACCTCCAGTATCCTGACGTCATCGCGTCTACGAATGTCCTGCAACAGGGGGTTGCGGGATTTCTTGTGCAGGGTGAGGATCATGGGCTTGTCCACATCCATGGCCTGTTTGACCGCGTCCACGAAGGCCTGGCTCTCCACCTCGATCCTACCCACCTCATCCACAACGATGACGTCACAAGTCTCGCAGGCGTTCATGATGGCCTGTACACCCAGTTCCTCCATCTTGGGGAGGTCCACCCCCAGCTTGCCCATGGTGACCTTGCTCTCGGTATCCAAGTGGGCGAAGGTGGAGGTCTCTTTGGTCTTCCAATCCTTTACAGAGAATCCCACCCTTCTCCGCCCGTCCATTATGGGTTCGTTCACCATGCCCCCAATGGTTAGGCCTTCTGTCTCCAGCATCTCAATAACTCGTAGGAGGGCATGGGTTTTTCCGGCGCCCGGCAATCCTGTAATACCAATTTTTAAGTTAGAAATCATCATATCCACCGGTGAACCCACGTCGCAAGTTGGAATACCAGTATTGTCCTACAAGATTTTAAATGAATCGTAGGTTCATTCGCATTCTTCGATGGAGTTTATGAACATCAGCGGGTAGTTCAATTCCTTTATATATCTCATCTCCGCCTTCACCCGCACCTGGTCGATTTTGATGCTCAGCCTCACATCCAACATGTTCCCGGTGAGGGACACGTAATCATACTCGTCCTTCTTGGAGCGGAACGAGGAGCGATCGATGCGGACGCATACGTCTTCCACATAAGGCTGCACCAGCACACCGCGCTCTATGGATCTCTCCAATATGTCCACGGAGCTGAGGTCCACGGGCACACCTACGAACTGGTGGTATATGGTTCCCATTTTGATCCCCGCCTCGAATATGGCTCGGTCACGGGTGTTGCACTGGAAGAATTCCTTTGCGCGTTCCTCTCTGTCCTTCATGTCCAACTCAGATATGGAGAGGCGGGATAAATAGTTTAATATTTTACATCGTTAAATATATTCATTGCGGAAAAGGTTTTTTATCAGGTCCTTTCCTACCAGCCCCAATGGACATCCGCGATGCTATAGAGGCCCTGAAAGCCGAGAAGAATGCCGTGATTCTGGCGCACAACTACTGCCTGTCCGAGGTGCAGGACATCGCTGATTTCGTAGGCGACTCTCTGGCCCTTGCCATCAAGGCCGCAGAGACCGATGTAGACGTTATCGTCTTCTGTGGCGTGCGCTTCATGGCGGAGGGGGCAAAGATCGTCAATCCGGAGAAGACCGTCCTGATGCCTGAACCAGATGCCCTCTGCCCTATGGCATCCATGTGCGTCGCGGATCAGATCCGTCTGTTGCGGGAGAGGCACCCTCGGGCCGCGGTGGTGGGATATGTGAACAGCACCGCGGAGGCCAAGACCGAGATGGACATATGTTGCACCTCTGCCAATGCGGTTAGCGTGGTTGATTCCCTGCCACAACAGGAGATCATATTCGTACCAGATGCCAATCTGGGGGCGTATGTGCAGAGCAAACTCCCTCACAAGCATGTGATACTCTGGGACGGTTATTGCCCCACGCATCAAGCCGTCACGCCCTCAATGTTGCG
>JBFWLS010000053.1:0-5748 GCA_050251995.1 Candidatus Methanomethylophilaceae archaeon | reverse complement strand
CAGTGCCCCTTTGTTCACGTTGTTCTATTTCATACCGGAGCTTTGGCCGGAGCTGCCATGGTACCTACTGCTCATCAGCGCCTGGGGGGCCTTCATGGTGTTCGAGGCTTGGAGGCTGTATTCCCAGGTGGACATACCCGGGATGCGGTCCTATGAGAAGGAGAGACCCTCCGCCGCGGCATGGTTCGTCACCGCGGTGACGATCGTCCTGCTTTTGTTCCCCTTCGAGTACGCCCTGCCAGTGCTTCTAGGGATGGCTCTGGTCGATCCCTTGAACGGTGACCTGCGGAGAAAAGGTTCGAAGATGTACCCGCTGGTACCAGGTTTGATTTACCTGGCCTTGACCGCGGCCGCGTTGGCCTATTTCTTCGGTCCCACGGTCACCGTGGCGCTGGCATCCGTGCTCACCACCGTGGCTGCCATGGGGGCGGAAAGCATACGCTCCGACCTGGTGGACGATGACTTCTTAATGGTGGTCATCCCCGCACTGACGCTGGCAGCGGTTTTCGCTGTGATGGTCTAGCGGCCGTACCAATGCTGTTTTCCCCATCTGTTGTAGTTCGTCCACCAAGATTGGACGTAGGAACCACAGCAATCCAGGGCAGCCTGCTCGTCGTCATAGGTCTTGTAGCAGTCCAGGCACTGGAACTTGCGTTCCATCTTCTTTTCTTTAGCCATCAGCTACCTGATTGGAAATGCCGTTAATAAACTTTTATTCCGTTCCTCCCGTCCGAAGAGGCCCTGAAGAGCCGTTTTTGAATATTATAGAATATACCAGATTAATTCTCATTGGTAATATTTTATATGATACATCGACATAGAGGATGATATGAATCGCATCAAGGTCATCAATGAACCCTCAGAACTGGTACCCATGCTGAGGGCGGTGGACACACCCGTCAAACGGGATGTCCTTAAGGAAGTGACCTTGGAGTGGCGGACCTCCAAAGAGATTGAAGAGGAGTTCGGTGTGGAAGGCAGGGACGCCATACTATTCTTTGAGAAGATGAAGCTGGTGGAGAGCAGATGGCAGTCCACCGGTGGCAACTATCCCGAGAAATCCTTCCACACTTACTACACATCTTTCCACATCAACGCCCAGTGGCCCGTATATGAGATCAGCGATGTCCTGGCCGCAGCCATGATGCCCGAGTCCGACTTCAAGGAGCTAGAGGATAAGATCGTCAAGGAGGTGGGCGACAGAGGCTGTTTTTCCGGGGATGTGGCAGAGGCCCTTGGGCTGACCTCCACCATGCTCCGCAGCCTGGTGCGCCGATCGGTCAAACTTGACTACCGGGGGCACCGCATCGAGCCCCTGAAAGAGAAATAGGGACTACGATGTCAGGCATATGGATCCTCAGGATCGGTCACAGACCGGACCGCGACAAGAGGGTGACCACCCACGTGGCGCTCGCCGCCCGAGCCCTGGGCGCCAAGGGGGTCTACGTGGACACCCAGGACCGCAAGCTGGAGGAGAATATCCGTTCCGTCACCGAGCGCTTCGGGGGCGATTTCTTCATCGAGACCGGTGCCCCTTGGAGGCAGAGGCTGAGCCAGTTCCCCGGCAAGGTGGTGCATCTCACTATGTACGGCAGCCGGGTGGACGAGGCGTTACAGAAGATTTCCGTGCAGGACGACCTGCTCATCGTGGTGGGGGCGGAGAAGGTGCCAGCGGAGGTCTACCAGAGAGCGGACGTCAATGTGTCCGTGGGCAACCAGCCCCATTCCGAGATTGCGGCCTTGGCGATATTCCTGGATCGCCTAACTGGCGGCGAAGCCCTGTATAGTGACCGCCACGGGCGCCTAGAAGTGGTCCCGACCGAGAGGGGGAAGAAGGTTGTCGACTTATCCAGATGTGAATGAGTGCCTGCAAATCCTCATCTCCGCCGGATGCAGCCGGCGGGTGCTGGACCATGTGTGCACCGTGCATGCCCTGGCTGTGCCAATGGCCATAGGGTGCCATGCCGACGTCCCCCTTGTATCCGCTGGAGCCCTCCTGCATGACCTGGGACGTTCCGTGGAGCAGGGCATGACGCATGCCATAATCGGCGCCCGCATGGCGGAGGAGAGAGGTCTTCCCCAGGAGATCGTGGAGATAATCCGCCGACACATCGGCGCTGGGCTGGACGAGCAGGACGTCATCGACATGCAGCTCCCTCCCGGCGACTACATGCCCCGGACGCTGGAGGAGCAGATCGTGGCCCACGCCGACAACCTGGTGAGCGACAACCGCATCTGGTCATACCAGCGGGCGCAGGAGAGGATGGTGAGCAAAGGCCTGTTCCGGGCCGCTGAGAGGCTACAGAGGATGCATGATGAGCTATCAGAGCTCTACGGCACCGACCTGGACCTGTTGGCGGAGTCCCTGGGGGAGTACCCAGAGGTGCATAGGTCCTGCCATAAAGCACGCTCAGAGCTCTGAGAGCAACTCGTCCTGTCTGGGGACCACTTTGTCTGGGAATTTCTTCAGGATGATGACGTCACCCACGGCCTGTATCCAGCGATAAGGCACGTTCACCGGGTGCGAGCCCTCCACCAGCGCCGGGCTGGTGTGATCCAGGAATATGCCGTCCACCCTTCTCCCCGCGAGGTCCAGGACCAGGTTGCTCACTGCTCCCAGATAGATTCCATGGGGGCTGTAAACTTTCATACCGATGAGGTTGGCGGTCTCTTCCAGCATTTCGCATCCCGAGCCATCATCTCCTTGACTGATTATATCCTTTCTGATGGGTGGTTTTTCATGATAACCGAAAAACCGTTGGCTGTGAAAACTATATATCCGGTCGGCCTAATGCAAACCCATTCGATGGCTGTCGTTGAGGCACCATCGCAAAGAGGTTTGAAAATGGCTGGTAAAGTCTTAGAACTGAGCGATTCCACCTTCGACGCATTCGTGGAGTCCAACAACATCGTGCTCGTGGACTGCTGGGCTGCATGGTGCCGCCCCTGTCTGATGTTGGCTCCTGTTGTGGAGGAGCTGGCGGAGGAGCTGGCTGGTAAAGTGGGCATCGCGAAGCTGAATGTGGACGACAACCCCGGCATCTCCATGCGTTTCAACATCTCCGCCATACCCACCATGCTGGTGTTCAAGGACGGGGTGCAGAAGGAGTCCTTGGTGGGTGTCAGGCCCAAGGCTGAGATTAAGAACTACCTGATGTCTCTCTGAGGAGGCATCGGCATGGATGCTGACGTCACCATCATCGGCATGGGCCCCGCTGGTCTGCAGGCGGCGATACACTCCAGTCGAAAGAAGGCCAAGACGTTGGTTCTGGGGAAGATGGAGAACAGTGCCATCTACCCTACGGAACTGGAGAACTATCTGGGCTATCCCGGAGGCCGGGGCAAGGACCTCCTGGCTACGGGTGCGGTGCAGGCCAGGTCCTTCGGAGCCAATCTCCTGGAGGAGGATGTCATCGGAGCAGAGAAGCTCGATGGCGGCTTCCTCCTGCGCCTGGAGGGCGGCAAGGAGGTCAAGACCAAGGCCCTGATCTTCGCTTCTGGCATATCCCGCAAGAAGCTGAACATCCCGGGAGAGAAGGAGCTCTTCGGCAAGGGCGTCAGCTACTGCGCCACCTGCGACTGCAACTTCTACAAGGAGAAGCCGGTGGCGGTGATCGGTGAGGCCTCCGAGGCCGCATCCTCGGCGGAGCTGATGACCCATTACGCATCCAAGGTGTATTGGGTGGCCAAGGACATCAAGGCCAGCCAGAACATGGTGGACATGGCTTTGGGCTCCGGCGCCAATCTTCTGTCCTCATCCCCGGTGGAGATCCTGGGGGACCAGATGGTCACCGGGTTGAAGCTGGACGATGGCACGGTGCTGGAGGTCAACGGGGTCTTCATCGAGCTAGGCTCACATTCCTCTGCAGACCTGGCCATGGATGTGGGGGTCCTCCCCGATCCAGAGGGCCGACTGAAGGTGGATGAGGAGTGCCGCACCGGGGTGGAAGGGGTCTTCGCCTGCGGTGACATCACTGGCAAACCGTGGCAGATGGCGCGGGCAGTGGGTCAGGGCGCGGTGGCGGGACTGAACGCCGCCAGCTACGCAAGGAGCGGATGAGTTGTCACTGGTGAACGAGCTGGCGGCAGGCATGCTCCGCAAGGAAGGAGGGTTCCAGGAAGCCCTGAAGAAGATCCTCGCCGAGGATCTACACATGAGCGTGAACGAGTTCTGCACCGCCAGCGGGCTGTCCACCTCCACCATGTACAAGATCCTGGAGGAGCAGCGGGAGCCCAACCTGCGCACCGTGCGCACCATCATCAGGGCCATCCGCCGTCTATCAGAGAGCGAGGGGGGTCATTTCGTGGCCGTCATCGCCTCCCGCCCCGTGCTGGAGACCATCGAGGAGAGAGTGATGCTGGTGAACGGGGAGGAGATACTGGTGAAGGAGTACCCGGCCAGCACCATGGAGGACGCCATCGTGGCTTCCGTGAAAGCGGAGAGGGACGGTGCCTTGGCCGTGGTCTGCGCCCCCATAATAGCCCCCACGGTGGAGAAGATCCTCACCATACCGGTTTCGGTGGTCATCCCGGGACGGAGCATCATCCGGGCCATCGAGAGGCTCAAGGATGAGATCTAATCGTCCATCACGTTCTCTTTTTCCAATTCCGACAGGATGCTCTTGCGCATGGCGGCGAATTCCGGTGATGCACGGTCCCGGGGTCTGGTCCAAGGGACGTCGATGACAGCCTTGATGTGGCCGGGGCGCTTGCTTAGCATAATGATGCGGTTGGAGAGGTAGAGGGCCTCGTCCACGGAATGGGTGACGAATAGGATGGTCTTGGACGTTTTGGCCAGGATCCTCAGCAGTTCCCCTTGCATGATGTTACGTGTTTGGGCGTCCAGGGCCCCGAAGGGTTCGTCCATGAGCAGCACGTCCGGGTTGTTGACCATGGCCCGGGCGATGCCCACGCGTTGTTTCATCCCTCCGGAGAGCTCATGGATGCGGGCATCTGCGAACCGTTCCAGGCCGACCACGTCCAGGTAACGGTCCACCTTCTTGCGCCGCTCCTCCTTCGGCATGCCGCCGATCTCCAGCCCGAACTCCACGTTGCGGCGCACGGAGCGCCAGGGGAACAGGGCGAACTCCTGGAAGACCATTCCGCGGTCCGAGCCAGATCCGTGCACCTCCTTACCGTCCAGGAATATCTGGCCAGAGCTGGGCTCCTGCAGGCCGGCCACAATGCGCAGCACAGTGGTCTTGCCGCAACCGGAGGGTCCGATCAGGCTCACCAGCTCTCCCCTGTCAACCTCCAGGGAGATGTCGTCTATGGCCACTACTTCCGTGTCATCGGTGCGGAACACCTTCCGCAGGTTCTTCAGCTCCAGGTGTCCGCTCATTCTATACCCATCCTCCTTGAGATGATCCGGTGTACGTAGTCCGCCAGCCCGGTGGTCATTATACCCAGGACGGAGACGATGCCCAAGCCCACGAAGACGTTGGGCCAGTTGCCTATCTGGGCCTGGTTGTTGATGAAGTAGCCGATCCCGCCTCCGAATGGGGCTATCATCTCCGCCGCCACAATGCACATCCATCCGATGCCCAGGCCCACCCTGATGCCGTTCATGATGTAGGGTGCTGTGCAGGGAAGCATTACCTTGTAGAATATCTGGTACTCGTTGGCTCCCAGGGTCTTGGCGGCATCCACCAGATGAGTGTCGATCTTCTTCACCCCGAATATGGTGTTCGTGAGCAACGGGAAGAAGACACCGATGAACACCACCATCATCGGCCCCAGCTGGGTGCC
>JBFWLS010000052.1:0-5774 GCA_050251995.1 Candidatus Methanomethylophilaceae archaeon | reverse complement strand
AAGATCCAGGATCAATCCTCCGCCGCTCTCGTTCACTTTGGCCTGCATGATGTTAGGCACGATGTTGAAGCGCTTCACCAACTCGTAGGATATGGGTTCCTGGAAGTTGCTGGTAGTGAACTTCAGCATGTATTTCTTGGTGGTGATCACTCCAACTCCTCCTTGGTCGAGATCAGCAAAGGCTTCGGTTTCGAATCCCCCGGCAGGCTTCGGACCGGCTCGGTTACGAGGAACTCCCTCTTCTCAATCCAGTCCTTCAATTCCAGGGCGATGTCCCGGGCCTTCTTGTAAGAGGACAGGGAGGAAGTGCGCACGCCCTTGCCATTGAGTTCCACCGTGCCGGAACGGAACTGCTCGTAGCTGTAATGTGCCAAGATGGGCCGGCGGCTGGAGCCAACAGAATAGTCCAAGACGGGGGCGAGGATGTCGCTGTCCCGGATGGAACAGGAACGCATCACCTCCTTGTCCAGGATGGGTATGGGTATGCCCACACCTATGGCAAGGGAGATGGAGTAATTGTGGATGTTCAAGGCCCGCAGGTAATTCGTGCTCATGCCGCGAAGGTCCCCTATGAGGGCCAGGTTACGGGAGCTACCGACAGGGACTCCGTTCTGCTCCGGGGTGCTGGTGTTGAATTGGGTGCCATGCCAGGCTACGTAACCCTCTCCCCCGCCCAGGAATATGTGCGTACCCACCCCGATGGTGCGGCAATGAGGGTCATTGAGGAGAGGGGAGAGCTGGCCAGCGGAACTGTAGGTCACGTTCCGGTTCTTCGGCAGCAGTTTGCCCATGTATGTGAAAAGGGTCTTGTCGGAGGAATTGCTGGCAGCGGCATAGTTCTGATAGCTGTTGCGTGGATTGTAGATATAGGCCTCGTTCAGGGTTTCCAGGGAGATGTAAGTGTCGATCTCCTTGCGGGGATAACAGTCAGAGCCAGGGGACCGGGCCTCCAGATGGATGGCCCTTCCGGCCACCAGGTCCTCGATGACGTGGGCGCCACCATATTCCGTGGGCTCGCTCCGGCTGGCCTGTGTGGCGCCGATATAGGTGTCCACGGCCGCCAGCCCCCCGTAGGCTTGCACGTCGTTGAGGTAGATGTCAGTCATGCGGATGGGTGGATCGGAGTGTCCAAAGTTGAGGAATGCCCCCGAGGAGCACATGGCTCCGAAAGTTCCGGTGGTCACAACGTCCACCTCGGCGGTGGCAGCATCCAAGCCTTTGTCGTCCACAAGGTCTAGGACCTCCTCGGCGGTGAGGACGACCGCTTGGCCCTTTCTAATCCTCTCGTTGATCTGGGCATAGCTTCGTTTCAGTCCATCACCTCAGATCAGTTCCCTCTTCACCGCCAGCTCGGCATTGATGACCGAGCCGCCGGCACCACCGCGCAGGGTGTTGTGCGACAAGGTGAAGAGTTTGTAGTAATCCTCGTTCCGTCTGATGCGGCCTACGGTGACGGACATGCCGCGGGCGCGGAGAGGCTCGCCAGCGAACGAATCCAGTGCCGGTTGTGGACGGTTGTTCTCCGTGCGCACGATGATGGGGTGTTCCGGTGCAGTAGGGAGTTGCAGATCCTGCAAGGGGCCCTTGAACTCCTTCAGGGTGCGGGCGAACTCATCCGGTTCTGGCGTCTCTTCCATCTTCACCACCATTGATTCCAGATGACCATCGATGACTGGCACCCTGGCACAGTTGGCCAGCATGGTGAATGAGGAATAGATGAATTCGCCGTTGCGGTAATCCCCCAGCATCTTCATTATCTCCGTCTCCATTTTCTCCTCCTCACCGCCGATGTAGGGGATGACGTTCCCCAGGGCGTCCAAGGAGGGCACGCCTGGATAACCAGCGCCGGACAGGGCTTGGTAGGTGGAGACGGATACGAAGTTCAGGCCGTATGCCTGGTCCAAGGCTTTCAGGGGCGGAGCGATGCCGGTGGTGGAGCAGTTGGCATTGGTGACGATGAAACCGCCATGGGAATATGTGGCCTGGTCCTTGACGGCTATTATATGCTCTGGATTGACCTCCGGGATCAGTACCGGAACGTCTGGACGCATGCGGTGGGAGCCAGCGTTGGAGAACACTGCCACCCCTAGTTCGGCCAGAGCCGCCTCGGTCTCCTTTGCCATTTCGGAGGGGATGCCGCTGAAAGCGATGCGGCAGTTCTCCGATACCCCCTTGTTCGTCAAGGTCTCGATGCGCATGTCCAAGGTCTCGTCTTTGAATCGGTAATCCCTGACTTTGAGCACATCGGACAATCTCTTCCCCTCCGACCGCTCGGAGGCGTAGAGCCCTCCGAACTCGAAATAAGGGTGGTCCTCTAGCAACTGAATGAATCGCTGCCCGATCATTCCGGTGGCACCTAAAACTGCTACACTGATCTTTCCCATCTCTTCTGTCCCCTAATAGCGGTGTACATTCTACATCTGGTGTGGATGGGTAGATTAATGATGCTTAAAACATCTTTTGACAAAAGAATTCATAAATGAATAAAAAACGGGTGGACCTATTCAGTGATCTTCTTCTGTCTGGCAAGGGAGATCTCCAAGATGGCCTCGGCTATTTTCCGTGCATCGTCCTCGGATATATCCACTTCTTGGGACAGTTCCAGGTAACGCTTGATGACCTGCGATTCCACCTCAGGGTTACGGTAGTCATCGTTGGCCTGCTTCTTGGCTCTGCCCAGTTCATCTGCGATCTCCATGCGGGTGGCAATCAGCTCCACGATATCCTTGTCGATGGACGCAATCATCTCTCTCAACTCATCCATTCTAGTCAGTAAACTCCCTCCGTCCGAGCGTCGACGCCACGTTCCCTGTTCCAGGGGCAGTTACTAATCCACTCGCAATAGAAAAACTTGTTCATCATCTTCGTTCAGGCAGAGATCCAAACCGATGGACTTGAGTTCGCTGGTGATTCCTGGGTAACGATTGGTCACCATCTCCACTCCCAGAACCTCGGCGGAAGCGTTCCTGGACGCAGCCAGTACGGCCGTCAGGCCCGATTCCACCGAACTCGGCCGCAATTGCGCCACCCCCAGCTCCGAGCCGGGAACGAACAACGAATCGCCGTTCTCCATCACATCGCATCCCATCTTCCTTAGCAGGGAGATGCTGTAGCGGAGAGCAACCTTTTCCTGGAGGGTCATGGCGTCCTGCCTGACATCTATCCGACTCAATCCAGTCCAGGAACTGGCGGCAACCAGGAGGAAGGGTGCCGAGGCCGGGCAGTCTTTGGCATCCAGATGCGCATCCGTTGTTTCCAACTTCCTGGAACGCAGGACCCCATCCTCTAGATGCACGTCCAAACCTGCTTGCCTCAAGCAGGAGAAAGCCGGTGAGGGCCGACCGATGCCAGAAATGTCCACCTGACCATGCATGATGCCGAGGCAGAGGAAGAAGTCCTCCAGCAAACCATCGCTGGGCACGAGCACCTCTGCAGGATGGCAGCGCTGTCCGCCAGGATTGTGTATCCAGTTTCTAGAAGCCTCCATAGACACTCCGAAACGGCGCATCAGGTCCAGATCCTTGGGATGCAGCAGAGGACGGCATCCCCGGCCGGTGGCTTCGATGCGTGTGGGCCTGACCCCATAGAGCGAACCCAGGGCCAAGGACAAGAAGGCCATAGGGGGAGAGTCCCATGGCATGTAAGTCATGTGGCTCCTGTGCGGCCCCCGCACATTCATGGGCAGACGCCAATCCCGACGAGGGAAATCGCAGTTGACGCCCAGATTCAGGAGGGCGTTTACGAAGGGATGAATGGGGAAGTTTTGTGGAAGCGAGCCGTCGATGATGGTGCGGCGAGGGATGTTGGAAGCCAATGAGCAGACCATGCAGAAGGCCAACTCTGAGCTCTCGACCTCCATGCGTTCCGCCGTCATACCCATGTCCTGGGCGTCAATCCTGAGGTCTCCCTGCACCAGTTCGGCTTCCAGACCCATAGTCCGCAACGCCCGCAACAGTATGATGACGTCATCGTCCAAGGACGGTCGGCGTACCCGGCTAGACTCACCGGTTAGGCTGGACAGCATGATGGCGGTGGAGCTGTGTTGAGACGATGGGAGGGCGGGCACTCTGCCGGCGATACAATCGCAGAATGCATGTGCCTTCAGAGTCAATCATCTCCATAGTAAATGTCAGTGACCGTGAGCGTCCGTCCCTCATACTTGAAGATATTCAGGAAGTCGTCCAGGTGGTTCTCTTTCACCAGTATGATGGTGGACATCCCAGTGCCGGTATGGGCGGCGGCAGCGGCCCCTCGGCTCATGGCGTCCATGACCACGGTTTGATCCAGCCCCAGGGCGGTGGAGATGCATAGGCCGTTCAGCATCATGGCCCGCAGATAATCACGAGTAATCACCATGCCAAAGCATAGGTCCATCATGTCCGTCCAGGCCGAGATGCGGTGCAGCGGGATGTTCTGTTTGCTGATGCGGTTCTCCGCTACATGGATCACCACGCGGTAGTTGTCATTGAACCGCGACCTCTTCAACAGGGTCTCGCTACTGTTGTCGGTGATGCATACGCCGCCGAACCAAGAGGCGCAAGCGTCATCGAAGGCCCCCGTGAGGGAAAGTCCCGCGCTGCGGGCGGATTCGGTGCCGATGCGTATGGCATCTAAAGGATCCATGTCCGCGCCCAGGGCGTCTATGGTGGCTCTGATTACGGCATTGGCAGCGGCGCTAGAGCTCTTCAAGCCACGGGAAACGGGGATCTCGGAACGGGTGACTACCTTGGCGCCATAACCCTCATCCGGGGCCAAAGTGTCCAGGGTGCGGGATACACAACGGTGCACCAGATACTTGTCCTCATAGGGGTTGTCCTCCATCACTATATCGATGGAGCCGGAGTCGTTGACCTCCACTTCTGCCCAGGTCTTAAGATCGAGGCCGAAGGAAGCACCTTTGCTGGTGGCGATGGCGTTGACTATGCTGCCGGCGGCATGTCCAACACCTCTGCCTTTTCTCCTCAGCTCCTTCCCCCCCTTTTTATCATGGCCTTGAAAGGCTGGAGGGGAATCGTGTCCGCTGGTTATATTCTTTCCATTCCCTCGTCGGCGAAATCATGGGAACCTGTTGGTCGTTGATGCCTCCTATTGGACATGAATGCTCAGGATTATTTACGAGAGTCGCCATTGCAAGTATATGAGGAAGATCTCCGATCATTTCCAAGGATACCCGTCCCAGGAGAAGTTGGCCCGCATGATGCTCCGATACGGTATCAAGGTCCAGGGAGGGATGGTGTTCTGTGGCAACGTGGAGATCTCCGACAGCGCCTTGGGTCGGGCCGCAGGTGTGGACCGGAGGATCGTGAAATCCACGGTGGAACGCATCGAATCCATCCCGGAGCTGTGCTCTCTGTACTCATTGTTGGAGCCCACGTCATTACTGGCCCCGGTTGCGCCATTGATGGGATGGAGCGTGCTGGAGATCGTACCCACCAATGCGGGCACCCCTGGCATCCTGGCCGAGGTGGCAGCGGTCATAGCCGCTGCGGGTATCAGCATCCGGCAGGCCATTGTGGACGACCCGGAGCTCAGTGACCAGCCCCGCTTGGTGGTGGTCACGGACAGCCCCGTCCCGCCGGACTATATCCCTGCCTTGAAGCGATGCGTGGGCGTGCGCAGCCTCATCCTCCACTAGGCGTGGTAGGAGTTCATGTCGCTGACCTTGATCTCCGCACCCCTTGCCCTCTTGATGGCCGCCACTGCGGCTATGGCACCCTGGGCGGTGGTCAAGAACGGAATTTCCAGCTCCACTGCCAAGCGTCGCATCATGTATC
>JBFWLS010000051.1:0-5791 GCA_050251995.1 Candidatus Methanomethylophilaceae archaeon | reverse complement strand
TCCCTGGCCAGCTCCTACGGCCTGGGGTCCATTGATGTGGACTTGGACCCTTTCTCCGGTCGGAGCCTGGCCGAGACCCTGGTGCAGGAGCTGGGAAAGGCGCTTCTGGATGACCGGGAATGGATGCGGCAGGTGATAGGCTCCGCCATAGAGGCCTCCCGCACCCTGGATCACATGAGTGAGTCCTTGGGCGATTTCGTGCAGGCCAATTGGCAGAGCATGTATAGCTGGGTGGGGAGCTTCGACCAAGCCTTCCGGGCCGTGCAGGATCATTATCGGGTCTTGATGATGTCGCAGTATTCCCACCTCTACGACCTAGCGGGATGGCAATGGGAGGAGGAGCTGATGAGCATCCTTAACGGCAACGGGGTGCTGGACCAGGTATCCGGACAGGCCCGGCAGAGCGCCTGGTCCAGGGCGGAGATGATGATCGAAACCCTCTCCACCGTGGCTGGTTCCAGCAACCCCCTGCAGGGAGCCATAGTCCAACTGGCACGCTGGGGTGCCGGCACGCTACCGGCCTTAGATGAACTAGTCCTGCAGCAGATGGGGCTACTTCTTCAGGGGATGACGTCTGCCAACTCCCTGCAGGGAGGCAACGGTCTGGTAGACTTGCCAGGTAGCAGTCATTTCCTGCTCTACGACCCAGAGGGGAGGGCCTTCCTACAGGCCTTGGAAGTGCGGAGGGAGAGCGACCTGCATGTGAACATACTGGGCTTCGCGGAGCGGGAGCGGAACACCCATCACACCGGTTTCGAGCACGTAGCCTTCTCCCCCTACTCCTGCGTGCTGGAGATCGAGCTCACAGGCTCCGTCCGGCACACCCTGAGCTCTCTCAATGACAGCATGTCCGCCTGGTCCGTCCCCGCCTCCCAGAGCCACGACAGCGTGGTGAGCAGCACCCTTGAGATACCGGTCCTCAGTGCCTGGCCCCTGCAGGGCGTGGACTATCGTCCCAGCAACACCCTGGGCGGGGACGTGGGCCGTGTACTGTTGGGCTTCGCAGACCACCTGCTGTCGCCTTTGACCCAGGCCTTCCGGGCCGCAGACGGAGTCTTCGATTCCCTCGGAGGCCTGATGAAGGAGGTCAACGGTTATGCCACGCAGGCCATGACCGCCCTCAGCGATGCCATCCTCACCCCCCTGGTGCAGCTGCAGGACCTCCTGGGAGAAGGGGCAGAGGCCGCACTGAGGCTGCTGGCGGACATGGTCATGAACATGGGGACGTTGAACTTCAGCATCGACATCCATGGGCTGGAGCTACGTTTTGACACTAATCTCCTGGACATGGCCGTGAGCATGAGCAGGAACATCCTGAAGGTCACGTTGGGGGGCAGCGTGGGGGACACCATTTTCTCTGTCTCACTACGTCTGATGCAGGCCCCCAGCAAGAGCATCCAGACCATCATTAGCGCTAACATGGCCACGGACCAGTGGGCGGCCACGCTGGTCATTGACCCCTTCATGAAGATATACCGTCATTTCGCTGAGATACGTGGCCACATGGGGGGCCACGGCTTCGAGATATTCCTGCCCCAGGTCACGCAGTACCAGACCTTCCGGGTAGCCCTCTCACAGATGGCGGGGATCGGCACTATGCTTTCCAACATCCCCCTGCCCATGCCGGGCATGAAGGGGAGCATCGATGCCGGATTCGACATCAAGTACAACCTCCCTCTCTCCGGCAACGTGGTCATCAACGAGGTGGAGAAGAACCCCCTTGGTCCAGACACGGGACATGAATGGGTGGAGCTTTACAATCCTCTGGGAAGCAGCGTGGACCTCTCCGGCTGGTACATTAGCAGTGGCCAGACCGGTCGCGTGCACCATATCGGGGATGTGCAGATAACGGCAGGAGGAAGGTTGCTGGTTCGCTTCCCGGGGCAGTTCCTCAACAACGGTGGCGGCACCAACATCCCGCAGGGGGAATGCGCCAAGCTCTGGGACGCCCAGGGGCGTCTCATGGACTCCAGCCCCTGGCGCTCTGACTACTACAACGACCATCGTACCTGGCAACGGGAGTTCGATGGTTCCGACCGCTGGGTGTTCAAAGACGGCACCCCGGGTTTGGCCAACGGCAAGGCCAGCGTGAGCCTGTCCACGCAGGACTGGCTGCGCAAGCAGATCAGCGACGCCTTCTTGCAGGCCTTCGCGGAATACGGGAACAACATCCAAGACCTGGACGGCATCATCACCGTGCTGAAGCGGACGGTGGCGATCACCGCCTCCCGTATAGTGGACACCGTCTCCGAGGCTTTGGTGGAGTCGAGCTTCTTCCTCCGCATCGGTGTCAGCGACATCAGCTCGTCCGCGCACGGAGGGGTGGAGATGAGCGTCCTGGTGACCCCTGACTTCATCCGTGAGGGGTTGCAATGGATATTCGACTCCATGGCCAGGATGGTGATGAATGTGGGCAACCCGGTGGAGCTGGTGCAGCCATCCTTCCTGACGGAGCATGTCCACATCCGTCTGGCGGTGTTCACGGCCGCCGGGCCCCCGAAGTTCATGACCTTGCTGGAGGAGGGCATGACCGTGGAGCTGCAGGCCATGGTGCAATGCAACCTGGCATCCTTGGCCGGTGTCCTCGGTCTCCCGGCCGGGAACGCCAGCATGGGTTTCGGGGTGGTGCTGCGAGGGGTCCCCGGGGCGGCGCTGCCGTCCATCTTCAACGTGGACGCCGATAAGCAGGCCGACATATGGCTACTACGCGGTCACATCGACTTCGCATCCAACGCTTTATAGGCTCCCCGGCTCATGGTATCGCCATGGAGGCTGGAAGCATGGAGATGGACAAGGAGGCATGGAAGGTCAGGGCGGAGGCCCTGGAGAAGACGCTGCGAGCCCATCTGGCCCTGGATGTGGTGGATGAGACCATCGACCCGAAGGTTTCCTACACCAGTTTCCGGGGGCCGGAGGAGGGAGGGTCCATGGAGCAACGCTGTCCCATCTGCCTGGAGTTCGTGGAGGCCGGGGAGCCCCGTTACCTGTTCGTTGCCAACGGGGGCCGTGCCTATCCCTTTCACGACCATTGTCTGGATGACTACCTGGAGAGCCAGGTGACCCTACATAGCGGCCTGTCCGGCAAATGATTTTTATGGACACTGGTGCATAGAGCGCTGAGGGAGAAGATGAAGGAAGTCCTGAATATGCACCTGGTCTACAAATTCTTCGAAGCTGCCCACATGCAGCGCTGGAACGACCACATACGCCCGGTGGAGTTCACGGAGCTGGACAAGCAGGCGCACAAGATGGTGATCGCCTGGGTCCTGGCCAGTTTCCAGGAGCGGGAGAAGGGGGAGGAGGTGGACTGGAACCTGCTCATAGAGGGCGCCATGTTCTCCTTCCTGCAGCGCATCATCCTCACTGACCTCAAGCCCCCGGTCTTCCATCGCATCAAGAGGGAGAGGGGGGCGGAGCTGAACCAGTACGTGCTGCGGGAGCTGCAGGACAGCGTCCCCGGTCTGGACCCCGGATTCCTTCAGCGCTTCCAGCAGTATTTCGAGGAGCAGGACGGCCAGGGTGTGGAAAGGCGCGTGCTACGAGCCGCCCATTACCTGGCCACGAAGTACGAGTTCGATCTGGTCTATGCGGCCAACCCGCGGATGCAGGGGGTGGAGGACACCATGCGCAACATCGAGATGCAGATCGAGGACCATTACGACCTCATAGGGGTGCAGCGTATTTCCCTGGGCAAGAAGTCGCATGGTTTCATCGACTTCTGCGGGCAGCTGCGTTTCCAGCAGCGGTGGGCCCGCTCGCCCCGCATCCCCCGCACCACCGTCCTGGGGCACATGCTCATGGTGGCCGACCTCAGCTACCTCTGCGCCCTGGACCGGGGCTTCAGCCCGCGACGGGCCTGCAACAACTATTTCTCCGCCCTGTTCCACGACCTGCCAGAGGTCCTGACTAAGGACATCATCTCCCCCGTGAAGAGGAGCGTCAGCGGTCTGGAGGGCCTCTTGGAGACCTACGAGCGGGAGCTGGTGGAGGAGAGGCTCCTGCCGTTGCTCCCTTCGCAGTGGCATCAGGATTTCGAATATCTGCTCTTCCAACCCTTCGAGGACCGCATCCGCGTGGATGGTGAGACATCCTTCCCGGCTGGAGGGGTCCCTGAAGACGTCACGGATGACATGGATCCGGTGGACGGGCGGCTCATCAAGACCTGTGACCTGTTCGCGGCCTACTTGGAGGCGGAGACCTCCATCCGCTACGGCATCAGCTCCAAGACCCTGCAACAAGGCCGTGACGAGCTACGGCGGATAATCGCCTTGCGCGATGACGATGGCCCCTCCTTCCAGAGGATGATGGAGGCCTTGGATGATATGGAGATCTAAAGGGGAGTGACGATGGACTTGCAATCCGCCCGGAGGATCCTGCTTGGAGCCATGGAGGCCGAGGGGGACCGGGAGAGGGCCGAGGGCCAGCAACGCTACTTCAAGAACCGGATGCGCTTCCTGGGGCTGAGGCTGGGCGATGCCCGTCGCATCGTGGACCAGCACCCGGAGGCCTGGGAGGGAAGGGACCGCAACGAGGTCCTGGACCTGGCGGAGTCCTTGATGGCCGACCGGGTCTTCGAGCATCAGGTGGCTGCGGTGCACCTGGTGCAGAAGGTGAAGGAGGAGCTGGTGCCGGGCGACCTGCCCCGTTTCCAGGAGTGGCTGGAGAACCATGTGGACAACTGGGCGGAGGCGGACGAGGTGGCTAACCACATCCTGGACCGTTTCATCCTCCAGGATCGTTCCGTCACGGATACCACCTTCTCATGGACGGGTTCGGAGAGCATCTGGCTCCGCCGCGCTGCCGCGGTGTGCTTGGTGGTGCCCATGCGAAGGCAGGACCATCTCCAGGATGTCCTGAGGGTCAGCAGAGCCCTCCTGGAGGATCCGGAGGACCTGGTGCAGAAAGGCTATGGGTGGGCGTTGAAGGAATGCAGCAAGAAGCATCCGGAGGAGGTATACACCTTCATAATGGAGAATCGTGACCTGATGCCCCGCACGCCTCTGCGCATAGCTTTGGAGAAGTATAGCCCGGAGCGACGCCGGGCGGCCATGGCCCGCTGAGGGGTCAGCCGATGCGCGTCTGGCCCCGCATATATGGCCGCAGCACCTCGGGCACGGTAACGGAGCCATCCTCGTTCTGGTAGTTCTCCAGGATGGCCACCATGGTCCGGGGCAAGGCCACGCCGGAGCCGTTCAGGGTATGCACGAACTCGCTCTTGAGATGGGGTTCCGGACGGAACTTGATCCGTGCCCTCCGAGCTTGGAAGTCGGTGAAGTTGGAACAGGAGGAGGCCTCCATCCATCCTTCCCGGCCGGAGGCGTAGAGCTCGATATCGTAGCACTTGGCGGCGGAGAAGCTCATGTCACCGGTGCAAAGGAGGAGAACCCGATAGGGGAGTCCTAGGCCCCGTATGACCGCCTCAGCATGGCCGAGGAGCTCCTCCAGGACCTGGAACGAACCCTCGGGATGCACGAACTTCACCATCTCCACCTTGTTGAATTGGTGCACGCGCACGATTCCCCGGGTGTCGGAGTGCCTCCCCGCCTCCCGGCGGAAGGAGGGCAGATAGGCGGTGTAGGATATGGGCAGGTCGCCGACCTCAAAGATCTCGTCCCGATGCAGGTTGGTCACCGGCACCTCGGCGGTGGGGTTCAGCCACATCCCGTCCCGTTCCAAGCAGTACATGTCATCCTTGAGCTTGGGATATTGACCCGTGCCGATGACCGAGTCCTGGTTGACCAAGACCGGTGGGAATATCTCCCGGTAGCCTTGGTCCATGTGCAGGTCCAGC
>JBFWLS010000050.1:0-5794 GCA_050251995.1 Candidatus Methanomethylophilaceae archaeon | reverse complement strand
GCCACACGGGTTATCTGGCGCTCGAATATGCCCAGGGTGTTGGGGTTAGTGAGCATCATGGCGGCGGTGCGCTCGGACAGGGCGGCCTCCAAAGCCTCCAAGTCCACGCACCCGTCTTCCGAGGACGGGATCTCGATGAGCTTGAAGCCGGCCATGGCCGCCGATGCGGGGTTGGTGCCATGGGCACTGTCGGGTATGATGACCTCGTCCCGCTCCTGGCCGTTGTGGCGGTGGAAGGCCCGCACTATGAGCATGGAGGTGTGCTCCCCATGCGCCCCGGCCGCAGGCTGCAGGGTGACGGCGTCCACGCCGCCGATGCTGCAGAGTGCCTTCTCCATCTCATGCATTATCTGCAGGCTCCCCTGCACGGTGCCCTCTGGCTGGTAGGGGTGCACGTCCACGGCATCCGCCAGATGGGCGATGCGGTCGGCGTATTTGGGATTGTACTTCATGGTGCAGGATCCCAGCGGATAAGGCCCGTTGTCGGTGCCGAAGTTCATGTTGGAGAGGGCGGTGAAGTGGCGGACCACCTCGCTCTCACTCTTCTCCGGCAATCGTATAGAGGAGCGGGACATTCCGGGAGGGAGGAGCCCCTCCACCCCCGTGACAGTCCGTTCCTCTCCATCCGCCATGAGCTGGCGGGGGAAAACAGCCTGCCGGAACATCAGAGCACCTCCCGCAAGGCCCGTACCAAGTCGTCCTGCATCTGGTCGCTGTGCATCTCCGTGCTGGCGATGAGCATGCTGTTGTGCATGCCTGGGATGTGGTCCGCTATGGGAAGGCCGCCGATGATCCCTTTGGCCAACAGCAGGCGGTTCACCTTCTCTGGGCGCACCGGGAGCTCGGCCACGAACTCGTTGAAATGGTAAGCCTCGAAGCGGGGCGCCTTGACCAGGTCGATGCGGCCCATCATGCCCATGAGCCTTTTGGCCCGCTCCATGTTCCGCTTCCCCAGCTCTACCAGTCCCTCGCCTCCCAAGAGGGAGAGGAAGACCGCCGCGCCCACGGCGTTCAAGGCCTCGTTGGTGCATATGTTGGAGGTGGCGCTGCTCCGACGGATATGCTGTTCACGGGTCTGCAGCGTGAGGCAGAATGCCTCTTGGCCGCGGGAGTCCACTGTCAGCCCCACCACCCGGCCGGGCATCTTCCGCACATGCTCCTGTCGGCAGGCGAAAAGCCCCAGCATGGGCCCCCCGTAGCTCAGGCGGGAGCCCAGGGGCTGCCCCTCCCCCACCACTATATCCGCCCCCATGTCGCCAGGTGGCCGAGTCACGCCCAGGCAGAGGGGGTTCACGCCGAGCACCAGAGGGGAATCCCCCATCAGGTCTTTCAGCTCCATCAGGCCCGGGTCCATGACCCCGAAGAAATTCGGCATCTCCGCATAGACCCCGCAGACATCCTCGGCGGAGAGCAGGGAAGATACCTCGTCCAGGACTATACAGCCGTCACGGTCGTCATAAGCGTAGCGTAGCAACTGCACCCCGGTCCCGGTGAGGTAGTTCTCCAGGACGCTGACTTTGTCCCGGTTCATGGCCTGGGGTATGAGGAAATGGCTCCCCTTGTGCAGACGGCGGCACATGCGGGCAGCCTCCCCCAGGGCAGTGGAACCATCGTACATGGAGGAGTTGGCGGCGTCCATGGCGGTTATCTCGCACACCAGGCTCTGGTACTCGAACAAGGCCTGCAGCATGCCCTGGCTGATCTCCGGTTGATAGGGGGTGTAAGAAGTGTAGAATTCCGAACGGGAGAGGATGTGCTCCACCGCCGCCGGCACGTAATGCAGGTAAGCCCCCGCTCCCAGGAAGCAAGGCGTCTCCGCTGCGGTGGCGTTCCTGCGGAGGATGGTCGCCAGATAGTCGACCACCTCCATCTCCCCCATGCCTTGTGGCAGGTCAAGGCCGCGGCGGACCGCGGCTGGTATGTCGGAGAACAGCTCTGACACATCCTCAAGCCCTAGCAGGGCCAGCATCTCAGACTCGTCCATGGCAACTGGTGAAAAGCTACTTCTGGACTATTTATCTTTGGTTGTCGGGGAGTTCGCGTCTCCGCTCCGCTTCCGTCACTAGGCGGGAATAGAAAGAGGGAAGACTCTCCACGTCCTTGATGTCCTTGCGGCAGATGCGGGAGATGCGGGCGCGGGCCCCATCATCGTAAGGGACACCGTTGGCGCCCAAGGCATCACGGAGGTTCCGCGCGATCTGGCCGCCGGTGCGGTCCCAGTCTGTAAGTATGACCGCCCGGCGCCCGTCCCGGGCCAGGGACTCCGCCAGAGGGAAGATCCCCCCCACATTCTGGACTTCCCGGGTCTCATGACTGATACCCATGATGGCCAGTGCCATGCGGTCTTTGCGACCCTCTACCAGGATTATATCTTTCTCGTCCAGCTCGTTCAACTCTTCCAGGACGAGCTCAAGCTCCTGCAGGCGGTCCCCGCTATTGCTCATGCGCTTCCCTCCAAGATGCGCAGGACGGTCTCCCTCTCCAAAGGTATGTGCACCGTCTTCATGCGGGCAGTAAGGCCGTGCACGATGCGCACGGGCACCTGGAACTGTTCCGAGAGTCGAGTCTCGATCTCCTTGTTCGCCCGTCCGTCCAGTGGCGGTGCCCGCACCCGCATTAGCACCCTCCCTCTCCAAGGATCCACCCCTTCCATGGCGACACGGTCGGAGCGGGCGGAGACCAGGATATCCAGCTCGCTGCCGTCCTTGCAGGCCCGGACCGCTTTTTGGAATTCCACATCATGGGAACGACCTGCTGGTTAATGGTTTTGTTCCCCCGCATCTACAAAAAGTCATATATTGACAAGGGGTTCTATCGTGCGATGGCTCCACCTGGAGAACCGATGACCTTCGAGGACCTAACTTCCCTGTACCGCATGGAGAAGAAGTCCACCGCTCTAGCCGAGGCTCGGAAGGACCTCTATGCGGCCATCAGCCGTCTGCTCACCGACATCCAGAAGGAATACGAGAAGCAGCTGGTCTCCGACCCGGACAGCATCATCACGGACGGCCTCAACGAGAGGAGGAAGAAGATGATGGACTTCTCGCAGCGCATAGTGGACCTGCGCATGAACAAGATACTCATCTTGGCTTTGCGGGGGGCTATGGGTTCCGAGAACCAGCTGGAGAGGCTCACGGCGGAGGAGCGGGATTTCTACCAGTCGGTGCTGGAACACTGTCGCTCCCACCGGGCCTTGATATCCTCTCCCCGTAAGAAGAGGGAGGTGCGCATACCAGACATCCTAGGCGAGGAGTCCGCCACCCAGGTGCAGAAAGATGAGCCCGCCAAACCCGTTCTCCAACCGGCGGATGGCCCCCTGGAATCCACCCTGCAGGAGAGCATGGCGGCGGAGGAGGAGCGCTCCGATGACGTGGTGATACGTATCATCGAGGACCTGCCTACCTTCAGCGGCGCTGACCGGGACTATAACCTGAGGAAGGAGGACGTGGTGCGCATGCCTCGCGTCCTGGCCATGGCCCTGGTGAACCGAGGCAAGGCTAGAATGGTGGATGTCAGACCGTGATGGTGCGGTAGTCCCCGGGGAACTCCAGGCAGTCTATGAGCATCCTCTTCACGCCCGTTATGCGGGCCACGGTGTCCCGGGCGGTGTCCGGGTTGTTGTTGTTGTTGCTCAGGTGGGCCAAGAACACCTTACGGCCGTTGCCCATGGTACGTTGGAGAGCCTGCCCGCAGTGGACGTTGGAGAGGTGGCCGAAGTCGCTATCGATGCGTTTCTTCAGATAGGCCGGATAAGGGCCCTCCCGGAGCATCCTTTGGTCGTAGTTGGACTCGATTACCGCCAGATCGGCAAGGGCCAGCTCCTGCTCCAGGGACTCTGTGAGCCTGCCAGTGTCCGTAGCCACCAGCACCCTCTTTCCTTGCCAGGAGATGGAGAATGTCACGGGGTCTATGGCATCATGGCAGGTGGCCAAGGGGGTGACAGAGAAGGGGCCGCACTGGAATGGGTCAAGGTCATGGAAGAGGCAGGACTCCACCTGCCCTAGGGGGGAGGCTAGGAACGTGGCCGGGTTGGCGTAGACGGGGACCTTGAAGCGACGGGAGAGCACCCCTGCGCCGCGGATATGGTCCACATGTTCATGGGTGACCAATATGCCCTGCAGGTCTTGGGGGCAGAGCCCGCATTTGGACATCAGGCCCGTCAGGCAGCGCCCGCTCATTCCGGCATCGATCATGAGCGAGCCCTCCTCGCTCTCTACCACGATGCAGTTCCCGTCGCTGCCACTGGCCAGAACGTGAACGTTCAACATGCTTCCCATCCTATTCCCTGCTCCTCGGCCATTTCGCCCGCGACCCCTCATTTCTTCTTCTTGGAGTAAATGGAGAAAATGATATCCCCCCGGGAGACGATGCCTACCAGCCTCCCTTTCTCCATGACCGGGACACGGTTGATGCCCCTCTCGATCATCCGTTGTATGACATCCGTGATCTTGGCATCAGGGGTGGTGGTGAGGACCAATGTGGTCATGATGTCCTTGACCTTGGTGTTGGAGATGGATTGGCAGACCTCTCGTACCTCTGGGTCATCGATATTATCATCGAATGGCAGGGCCAGCAGGTACAAGGAGGGATTGGCGAGTTGCAGCTTGTCCTGGTGGCTCATAACCAACTCCAGGACATCGGTCTCGCTGAGGATGCCGATGAGGTCTCCGGAATCGTTGACCACCGGGGCACCGGAGACGCCATCGATGGCGAAGCGCACCGTGGCCTCCCGCACGGTGTCCTCCCCTTTCAGGGAGATCACCTGCGTGGTCATGATATCTCTGACCTTGAGCTTGCTCATGAATCCATCTAATCACTAGGCACGATATATTGCTTTTGGAAAAACCTACTTGGCGTCAAAGGGGCCGATGCCCTCGCGGTCAAAGGACCAAGCCATCGCATCCACCTCCACCAAGCTCCCCGGACCATGCATCCAGCAATGGAAAATATCTATCCAGCCATGGATTTTTTTCCAGCAAAGTACGATACCTTTATTAAGAAAAAGGTAATCTCCCGGTTCACACGGGCCTGTAGCTCAGCTAGGTAGAGCGATCGGCTCTTAACCGATCGGCCAAGGGTTCGAATCCCTTCAGGCCCGCTCCCCGTGCATCCTTCCTATGTAGGTTCTTCATCCAGAATCCTGGCACCCATGCCTCGTTGGCGGTCCGTGGGCGAATATTATTTATAATCAGTCTCGGTAGAGCAAGAAACCCATATTGGAGGAGGACGAACCTTGCCCAAAACGGTCGCGCATGTCTCGGTAATGCTCCCATTCATCACTGCCATCGTCAGTTCCTGGCAAGCGGACTGGATGTGGCTAGGGGTGTCGCTGATAGGCATGGCGGTGTTCCTGGTGCCCATCTACATTTTTGGCGACGGTCCCTACGATTACCACGTCCGCCTCAATATAATGGCCGCGGCCCCTCCTTTGGCGTATCTCGGGCTCGTGGCCGCTTCCCTCCTGTTCGCAGTTCCATCTGAGGACGTGCTGGGCATGTCCATCCAGACCGGTGCGGCCATGGTCTACGGCTATATGATAATGATCGGCATAGACAACCGTAGCGAAACCTATCTCTCCAAACGCTGGATGCTGTTGCTCTCCATCGCCTTCGCCTGTACGGTTTCCATACTGTACACCTTCCTGCTCTACTATTACATGTTCACCCAGGGATATCCGGTGGTGAACGAGGATTTCGTGGTCAGTTCTCCATCCGCGTCCAACCGTATGCTCATGGCCCCTATGAGCGTGGCCATGCTGGGGTCGGTCCTGTACGCTTTCATCATACGCCGTGTC
>JBFWLS010000049.1:0-5851 GCA_050251995.1 Candidatus Methanomethylophilaceae archaeon | reverse complement strand
CAACCACCGCGCCTACGAGTACCAGGGCTCCCTGAGCCGGGAGACGTTGCAGTCCTATGTGGACAAAGGATACAGCACATACCTGGATTCCTGGAAGTGCCGGGACGGCTACCGGGAGCTGGCGGGATTGATCGTGAACAACCGCACCGCCCGCCGGGTTATCCTGCACAACATATTCAACCGCAACACATGGAGCATTCTGAGCAAGAGCGGGAAGGTGAACTGAGATGCAGAAGGACGATACACCAGAGGGACCGGAGAACGACTGGGATAGGATGAAGGGCTTCGTCGGTGCCATGATCACCGATGGACGGCGGGTGGGGCTGTCCAAGGAGCAGCTCACCACCATGGCCGTGAGCCTCATCGATAATTCCATGCTCCACTTCCCTTCCGAGTCGGAAGATGAGGACAACTGGCGCAATCTCTGGGAGCGAGAAGACGACGAGACCAAAGAGATAATGGTGAACATGATGTTCAGCCTTTGCGACCCGGAGAGTCCCTTGTCCAAGATGCGCTGGGAGAAGCTTGCCCGGCTGATGGCCAAGACAGTGAACAGCTTCATGAGCTTCGTCAACAATGTCTGAGCTAGACGTCTCTGCCGGCCCCTACCAGCCTTTGGGCCCGCTCGTTGTTCACTCCAAATCATTTAAGTATTGAAAGATATCTGTTCGGATACCGGAGTTATAGATTTGGCTATCAGTTACAAAAATTCTTCTCGGAAGAACCCCGCGGACAAAGTCGTCCGACCGAAGCAAAGGGATTCCAAGCGCCAACCCATGCTGAACCTGCACCGTGTGCAGCCTTTCAAGTATGACATGCGCGAGATCTTGGATTCATCCAACATGGACCCTTCTGTGGCCACATCTTTCCTGGCCTCTTTGATCGCCAAGGCCTCGCGCAACTCCGTGCGGGAGGCCAAGGAGTACGTCAAGACGTTCTTGGAAAGCGGGGAACTGGAGAAGGAGGACTTCGACCGCATCTCTCGTTTGCTGGACAGGTACAGCAAGTACCGTTGATCCTTTTCTCAGGATGTGGGGCATTTGAAGGGCGTGCAGATGACGTCGGGACGTTGCTTCGTCCTCCGCCTTCATGAGGGGGAGGTCCTGCACGAGTCCATCGAATCCTTCGCCCGCGAACATGGCATCCGTTCCGCCGTCGTCACCGCCGTGGGCGGCGCCGAGGACGGGTCGCAGATCGTCATGGGCCCTCGGGACGGCCACGTGCTTCCTGTCGAGCCCATGCTACACACCTTGCAGGGGCAGCATGAGATGGGAGGGAGCGGGACCGTCTTCCTGGACGACTCCGGCCTTCCCATCCTACACATGCATGCCTCATTCGGGCGGGATGGACGTTCCGTGACCGGTTGTGTGCGGGCGGGGGTGACGGTCTGGTTGGTCATGGAGGTGGTGTTGCAGGAGCTCATCGGGGACGGTGCGCGACGCGTCATCGACCCCCGTACAGGCTTCGCCCTCCTGGAAGTGGGTGAGCATGACCTTTGACGGGCCCCTGTACCGCGAGCTCATGCGTCTGGACGGAAAGGGGTACCGTTCCTACAAGGAGCTGCAGAAGGAATACCCTCTTGAAGGCCTCACCCTCTTCGTAGACCATGTACAAGGGGATCCCTTCGCCGCCCCCAGCACCATGCGCGTGCGGGTGCCGCAGACGGAAGCGGCTTTCCCCCCGGAATCCTTCAGTAGCCGCACCCGGTGCATCGCCCTGCGCGACCTCATCGCCCGCCGTTTCTGGGAGTCGGCCCGCACCCATGCCCGCGCTGGCACGGCCAGCGGCAGCAGCGGCGTGATCTCCATCCCCAGACCAGGCCAAACGGTTCTGGAGCGGAGCTCCGTGGTAGTCACGCCAGCGTTCGTGGAGGTACGTTTCAGTGCTGGCCTCCCAGCCTTCGGCCGTCAGGTCGCTGGCCGGCTGGCGGCGGACATGCTGTTGCAGAAGCTCCCACTCATTGTCTCCGAATCCTTGTTCTACTCCAAGTACAAGGATTCAAAACTGTTCCATCACATCCAGACCATCGAGGATGCCCAGCACATACGATCCCGCCTACATGACATGGGCCTGGTGGCCTTCATTGCCGATGGCTCCGTGCTGCCGCGGCGCAGTGGAGTGGACCCGGCCCCTTTGCGGCAGAACGCCATCCCCTTCCGTTCCCCGGACTCCCTGCGCATCCGCATGCGCACGCCCAACGCCGGGGACGTCTGGGGCATGGGTGTGCCAGAGGGGGTGACCATAATCGTGGGAGGTGGCTACCACGGCAAGTCCACGCTGCTGGATGCCATCACCGAAGGGGTCTACGACCACCTGCCCGGCGACGGCCGGGAGCTGGCGGTGACTCGCTATGCCGCGGTCAAGGTGAACGTGGAGGACGGCCGCCGGGTGGAGAGTGTGGACATCCGGCCTTTCATAAGCACCCTGCCCGGAGGCGTGGACACTGCATCCTTCAGCACCCAGAACGCCAGCGGTAGCACATCCCAGGCGGCGAACATAATGGAGTCCTTGGAGATGGGATCGGATGTCCTGCTCATCGATGAGGATCGGTCGGCATCCAACTTCATGGTCCGGGACCGGCGCATGCAGGATCTGGTGCCGGAGGAGAGCGAGCCCATAACCCCTTTCATCGACCGGGTGCGGCAGCTGTGGGAGGAGAAAAAGGTGTCCACGGTGATGGTGGTAGGTGGTTCCGGCGAATACCTGGACATCGCCGACACCGTGCTGATGATGGATGCTTACGTGGTCAAGGACGTCACCGATAGGGCACGACAGGTGGCGGCGGAGCATCCTTCCCAGCGACGACGCGGGGGCAAAGGCTCCTTCGGCAGCGCCAAGGACCGCTACCCCCTGGGCAAGGACCTCGACCCCCGGAAAGGGCGCAAAGACATCTCTGTGAGCGCCAAGTCCCTGCACAGCATACGGTTCGGGAACGGGGAGCTGGACCTCTCCAGCGTGGAACAGCTGGTGGAGATGGCCCAGACCGTTACCATCGCCGATGTCCTGGTGCAGTGCCTGGAACGGATGGACGGCTCCCGCAACATGCGCGAGCTGGTGAAGGAGGCCATGCGGGGCATGTCCCAGGACGGATTGGACTCCCTGGGCAGGCTGAACGGGGAGAGGGCCTCGGTGCGCTCCTTCGAGATCGCCGCGACCATCAACCGTCTGCGCTCCCTGAGCGCATTCCAGAGATGAGCCGGCAAATCGTTTACATACCCCCGCGTGCCATACCCTGGAAGGTTCCCATGCCGTTCCTGAGATTCCAAACCAGAGACGTGGTCTTCCTGGCCCTCGTCAGCGTAGGCATGCTGGTGGCCTCCATGGTCACGGTGCCCTTCGTGGTGGGACTCTTCGCCACCCTGCCTGGCACCGGGGCGGTGGTCACAGCGTTCTTTCTGGGATTCTTCCTGGCCCTGGCACACCGCCGGGTGGGGAGTGCGGGTGTGGCCACCTTCACCTCCTCCTTGCTGGGGCTGGTGCTGGCCTTCGTTACCCCGTCCATGTTCTTCATCCTGGTCTCGGCCGCCCTGACCACGGACGCCCTGCTGCTGGCTTGGAGGCCAGACCTGCGCTCGCTACGGACACTGGTGCTGCTGTCCACGTTCTACAACACCTTCGTCTACCTCTTCGGCTATCTCTTCGGCTCCTTCTTCAACCTCCCCGGATTCGGCATGGAGATGCTCCTCTCAAACTGGCCGACCATCCTGGCCCTGACCATCCTCACCGCCCTCTTAGGCGCCGCAGGTGGTTACCTGGGCGGCAGGGGGGCACAGGAGTACGCCCCCGACGAGGTGTGAGGATGATCATCTCCGAGTCTGGCAGCGGTAGCTGGTTGGACCGGGTGCATCCGGTGGTGAAGATCGTCGCTGCGGCCATCATGCTTGTGACCGCCCTGCTGGTCCTGGACCCTGTGGCCATGGGTGTCTACATCCTCATCATGTCCTCGCTGCTGCTGCTCTCCGGCTGTGGACGTGGGCTCATTCGCACCTCCCTCCTCCTGGCTCCCCTGGCCGCCATGGTGATGGCCACCAACCTTTGGCTGGGCACGGACTGGGACAGGACGCTGGTGGCGGGGATGCGCATGATGACCATCGCTGTGAGCGTGGCCATGTTCGCCTTCACCACCACCCCTGCACAGCTGGTGGCCGGCCTAGAATCCGTGCGTTGCCCCCGCAGCCTCACCCTGGCAGTGATGGTCATGCTCCGCTTCCTGCCGGTCTTCATGCGGGACATGGAGCGGGTGAGGAAGAGCAACGGCCTCCGAGCCAGACCGCGCCGGGACCGTTTGAGGGTACGTTACCGCTCCTTCATGATGCCCGTGGTCTCCCGTGTCTATACCCTATCGGACACCATAACCTTGGGGCTCCATACCCGTGGCTTCCGCATGCATGGTCAGCGCACCATGGTCAATACCGCCTCGTTCAGCTATTCGGACGCCTTCCTGCTGGGCCTGTTCCTCCTGTTGTCTGCCGTGGTGGTGATGGCCTGAACGCATGCATGGATCGACGATTACGATGCGAACCGTATCCAGCTGGGGACCTGTTGACCATCGATGCCCTGAGCCTGCGCTACCCGGGCAGCGGCTCCTGCCTCCAAGACCTGTGCCTGAGCATCCGGCCGGGGGAGATGGTGACTATCCATGGGCGCAGCGGTTGCGGCAAGAGCTCCCTGCTCTCCTGCATCAACGGCATCGTGCCGCACCTGCTGCCAGCAGAGGTCTCTGGAAGCATCGGGTTCCAAGGTCAGGACATCTCCCGCCTCCACCCGGAGGAGCGTTGCCATCTGGTGGGCTCCTTGTTCCAGGATTTCGAATCCCAGCTAGTGCATTCCCGGGTGGATGATGAGCTGTCCTTTGGACCAGCCAACCTGGGTGTCCCTTTGCCAGAGCTGCGCGCACGGGTAGAGGAGGTGCGCTTCCTCATCGCCCTGGACGCCTCCATGGACCCCGGCACCCTGTCGGGAGGGAACATGCAAAGGCTGTGCCTGGGCGCAGCCCTGACCATGAAGCCCCGCCTCCTGGTCCTGGACGAGCCTTTCTCGAACGTGGACGTCGGCGGCGCCCATGCCCTCCTGGGCTTCCTGCGTCACTTCTGCGACCAGGGCAACAGCGTCCTCATGGCCGAGCATCGCCTGGATCTCCTGGGAACCTTCCCCGACCGCTCTCTGCTGTTGGAAGAGGGGCGTCTGTGGGAGAGCAGGGGGCCGCAGAGGCAGGAGCCCCCTATGATGGGGGCACCCCTCGGGGATGGGGCGGTGCTGGTGATGCGGGGCGTGGGCTTCTCCTACGCTGGGCAGGAAAACCTGTTGCGCTCCATCGACCTCACGGTGCAGGAGGGGGAATCCATTGTCATATTGGGGGAGAACGGATGCGGAAAAAGCACCCTCCTGCGGCTGGCAGCTGGAATCTTGCATCCCCAACAGGGGGACTTGAATCTTATGGGTTCCCGCAAGAGGCATTGGAGAGGTTGGCCGCGCGGTAGCGTGGGACTAATCTGGCAGAACCCCAACCATCAGCTGTTCATGGACACTGTGGCCTCGGAGCTGCTGATGAACACCCAATATGAGGAGGATGTGAATCCGTTACTAAAGAGGTTCGGGCTCTGGGAGCAGCGGAACAGCCATCCCCAGCGTCTGAGCGAGGGCCAGAAGAGGAGGCTGGCGGTGGCCACGGTACTGGCTGGAAGACCGAAACTACTGCTCTTGGACGAGCCCACGCTGGGGCAGGACGACCAGAGCCTATGCTGCATGATTAAGGCCTTGGAGGAGCAACGGAGACGCACAGGCATGGCCATTATCTCCGTCACCCATGACCTCCGGGCGTCCCGTCCTTTGGGCCGAAGGACCTACGCCC
>JBFWLS010000048.1:0-5861 GCA_050251995.1 Candidatus Methanomethylophilaceae archaeon | reverse complement strand
AGAAATTTAAAACGTGTTGCGCCAGATGCTGTGCCTGCTCATCCGGCATCCCTTTCATGTCGATGCCATTCTTGATGGCCGTGGTCAAGTCGGATACTGTAAGGGTGATGCGTTTCTCGAATCCCACCAGCTCCGTTACCGGGTCCATGGTGGCCTCGGTCTCTGTCATCTCTAGTCCGAATGTCATACAACTTCCTCTCATTACGCTCGTGAAAGCAATAAGTGATAGTCTTAAAACTCACGGTATATAACACTTGCCACGTTATTGTTTTTAACGTGTTTAATCCATAATTTTAACAGCAGAATCGCTTCCTTAATCTATCCTGGATGTGATACGATTGTCATGATCGCCTCATTCAGCATCGTGCCTTTGGACCAGGGCGAGAGCGTGAGCGAGCATGTGGCGCTCTGCCTCTCCCTGGTGCAGGAGAGCGGCCTGCCTTACCAGCTCACGCCCATGGCCACAGTGGTGGAGGGGGAGATGGATGCCGTGCTAGGGCTCATCTCCCGCTGCCACCGAGCGTTGCGGGAGCGCAGCCGACGGGTTCTCACCCGCATCGAGATTGATGACCGGGAAGGCCGGGAGGACGCCTTGCACAGCAAGGTGGAGAGCGTCCGGTCCCGCCTTCAGGACATGTAGGTGCGCTCTTCCCCTCCCAGCAGGCGTATGAAGCGTGCCGTGACGAAGGACCCCGACTCCTTGATCTGCTCCAGGACGGCGTCGTTGACCAGATGGTCCACGCCCATGAGCATCAGGGCGTTCCCGTCCGGGCCTTCGCGGCCCACAGACATCTGGGCGATATTGATGCCGTTCTCGCCCAGGACACGGCCGATACGGCCGATGACCCCTGGACCGTCCTTGTAGACAGCCATGAAGAAGTTGCTGTCCAGAGGGAGCTCGATGACGAAATCGTCCATGCCCACGATGCGCTGCTTATCAGCGGGGAACACCGTGCCTCGCACCTCCTTGCTCTCCTTGCCCGAGGTGAGTTTGACGGTGAGCATGTTGTTGTAGTGGCTGCAGCTGTCGGTCTTGGTCTCCACCACCTCTATGCCCTTGGCCTTGGCCAGGGACTCGGCGTTGATTATGTTGGTGGCCTCGCCCATGATGTTGCTCATGAGGCCGATGACCGCGGACAGGGTGACCATTCGGGTCTCGTAGGCGGCGATGTCACCGTGCACCTTGACCTCGATCTTGTCCACCGGACGCTCTCCTAGAGCCTGATGGGCGAAGTTGGCCAATGTTTCCGCCAGCGGCACGAACGGGGCCACCTCGGGGTCGAGGCGGCCGCGGGGGGCGTTGATGGCGTTGGATATGATGCCGTCCCGCATGAACATGATCATGTGCTCCGCCATCTCCACGGACACCTTCTCCTGGGCCTCCTTGGTGCTGGCACCCAGATGAGGGGTGGTGATGAGGTTGGGGAGCTGCATGAGATTGGAATCGGACGGCAGGGGCTCTTCCACGAAGACATCGAAGGCTGCGCCAGCGATGCGATTGTTGTTCAGGGCCTCATAGAGGGCCTCCTCGTTCACGATGCCCCCGCGGGCCACATTGATCAACAAGGCGTGCGGTTTCATCATCTCAAACTGCTTCTTGCCGATCATGTCCTTGGTGGCCGTGGTCAGCGGGGCATGGATGGTGAGGATATCCGATTGGGAGATGACCTCCTCCACGGTGGTTAGCTTCACGTCCAGGTTCTCTGCGATGTCCGCTGGCAGATAGGGGTCGTAACCCAGTAGCTTCATGTTGAAGGACTTGGCCCTCTTGGCCACCTCCCCGCCCACACGGCCAACGCCCAATATGCCCAGGGTCTTGCCGAAGAGCTCCGTGCCGGTGAACTTACTCCTCTCCCACTTGCCGGCGTGCATGGAGTTGTGCGCCCATACCACGTTACGGGCCAGAGCCATCATCATGGCCAAGGAGTGCTCGGCGGCGGAGATGATGTTGGCGGAAGGGGTGTTCATAACCAGTATGCCTTTGCGGGTGGCATGCGGAACGTCCACGTTGTCCACGCCCACACCGGCCCTTCCGATGACCTTGAGGCTCTTGCCGGCATCGATTACCTTGGCGGTGATGGTGGTGCCGCTGCGGATGATGACGCCGTCGTATCCGTCTATGACCTGGCAAAGCTCATCCTCCGTCAGCCCGGGCTTCACGTCCACGGGTATGCCAGACTGGGTGAGCAGCTTTAGACCCTCTTCCGAGAGAGGGTCGGTGACAAGCAGTTTCATTTCAATTCCTCCAGGGTTGTGTCCATTGCTTGAATGAGATCCTTGATGTCTTGTACGCTTAGGTCGCCCATGGCGCCCACGCGGAAGGTGCTGTCCTTGATCTTCCCGTAGCCGTTGGAGACCTCGAATCCTTTCTTCTTCAGCGCCGCCGAGAACTCGTCGAAGGGTATGCTGCCCTTGTTTATCACGACGATGGTACGGGAGCGGAAGCCCTCCTCCGGGTAGATGCCATCCTTCTTGACCGCCCAATCCTCCAAGAGTCTGGCCATCTGCTCGTGGCGACGGTAGCGGGCAGCAGTGCCCTCAGCGAGGATCTTGTCCAACTGATGGTCGAGGCCGTACATGAGGGACACAGGAGGGGTGGTGAGGGCGTAGTTCTCGTCGTTCTTCTTCTTCAGTTGCAGGAGGTCGGTGTAGAATCCCCGCTCCTTCACCGTCTCGGCCTTCTCCAGAAGACGCTCCCCGCAAGCCAGGAATGCCAAGCCAGGAGGCAGGGACAACGCTTTCTGGGAGCCGAAGACCACGGCATCCACATCGATGCGCCTCAGGTCCAGGTCCACAGCGGTGGCAGAGGTGACGGCATCCACGAAGAGCAGGGGGTCGGACTGGGAGCGAACAGCATCCACGATCTCTGGCAGGGGGTTCAGGACCCCCGTGGAAGATTCGTTGCTGACCACGGTAACCGCCTCCGCATCATCGTCCACCTGACCTTCCAGGTGGGCACCCCGCAGGGCCTTGCCCCAGGGCACCTGGATCTTCTTGACCTCCTTGCCGTTCAGCTGGGAGATCTCCTGCCAACGGTCGCCGAACGACCCGTTGGAGAGGGCGATGTTCTTCCTGTTCACTCCGTTGCGGATGCAAGCCTCCAGGAAGACCGAGGCCGACCCTCCCACCAGGAGGACGTCCATGTCCGTGTCCAGGACCTTGCGCATCTTCTCCACTATGCCCTCGTGGAGCTGCCGATACTCCTTGCACCGGTGGGTGATCATGGGGCGAGCCATGGCCTGGCGCACATCCTCCATGACCTCCACAGGGCCGACGGTGAACAGTTTTTTACTCACGGTATCCCTCTTAGTTCTGCTTCCCGATACCGGCAACGGCAAGAGGTCCAAGGAGGAGTCTAGCCGCGCCTTTTGACCCTTAATTGCGATATGTTATAAATTTTACTGCCCAGGTCAGAGACGGGACATTGCTTCCTTGATGCGGTTCATACCCTCGATGATCTGCTCCTCGCTGGCGGCGTAGGAGAGCCGCAGGAATCCCTCGCCGGAGGGTCCGAAGGCCGACCCCGGGGTTACGGCCACGTGGGCCTCCTTCAACAAGTATGCAGCAAAGTCCTCCGAGCTCATGTCCAGATCGTAGCGGGGGAAGACATAGAATGCCCCTTGCGGCTTGATGCAGTCCAGGCCGGGGATTTCGGCGATGAGATCGCACATCAGGTCCCGGCGCTTGCGGAACTCCCCCACCATACGGTCTATCTCTCCTTGCGGTCCACGCAGGGCCTCCACGGCCGCAGGCTGCGTGAACGAGGCACAGCAGGTGATGGAATGGGTCTGGAGGGTGTTTACGGCATTGATATCCGCCTCCGGAGCCACCAGCCAACCCAGCCTCCATCCGGTCATAGCATAGGTCTTGGACAGGCCGGAAACGGTAAGGGTTCGTTCGAACATGCCGTCCAAGGAGCCGATGGAGATGTGCTCGCCCTCGTAGATTATGCGTTCGTAGATTTCGTCCGAGAGGACCTTCAGGTCATGGTCCTGACTGAGGTCGGCGATACCCTGCAGGTCCGGACGGGACATCACCGTGCCAGTGGGGTTGCAGGGGGAGTTAAGGAAGACCATCTTGGTCTTCTCGGTCATCTTCTCCGCCATCATCTCCGGGGTCATGGCGAAACCGTCCTCGCACGAAGTGGGGACGTAGACTGGCTTGGCGCCCGCCAGACGGATGCAGGCCTCATACGTGACCCAGGACGGGTCGGCCAATATGACCTCGTCTCCTGGGTCCAGATAGGCCAGGGCGATCATGAAGATGGCATGCTTTGTAGGCGTGACGAGTACATTCTTGGCGGTGCACCCGATGCCGTTCTCCCTCCGGGTCTTGGCTGCGATGGCCTCTCGGAGCTCTGGTATCCCCAAAGAAGGCGTGTAGTGCGTGAACTTGTTCTGGAGGGAGTTCACACAGGCATCAATGACGTTATCCGGGGTGGCGAAGTCGGGCTCTCCCATGGAAAATGACAAAATGTCCACCCCCTCGCTCTTCAATTGACCGACAATGTTGGATATCTTAACAGTCCCGGAAGTGGGAACATTCTGCAGCCTCTTGGATACCATCCATCATGGTATCAATCACGGATAGATATTTCTTTGCAATACGCCTCCCGGGAAGACGAGTGGAAAAGCGATAGATTCCTAAGAGCCAGCATCAGAACTGCTCCCTTTGCTCCTATCGCCTCAAGGAGCGGTTAGTCCACTGCAGCTAATGGCTTCTCAGCCACTAATTTCAGGCTCAGGACCGGCAGGTCGGGATGCTGTCTCTCGCCCACCCCTTCCGCCACCCCTTCCGTTCGCAGGACCAGCCCGGATTCCGTCAGCAGACGCAGGTACTCCTGACGCAGGACCGCCCCTCCCACACAACCGGTTATGAGGTCCTTGTCGGCCCTCTGCTCCGCGGTCAGTTCCTCCGTGAGGACCATATCCGAGATGTAAGCCCTCCCACCGGGACGGAGCACCCTGTGAACCTCCTGGAATACCCGGGCTTTGTCTGGAACCAGGTTTATCACGCAGTTGCTGATCACCACATCCACACAGGCATCGGGCACGGGAAGGCTCTCGATGTCCCCCACATGGAACTCCACTTGCGGGAATCCCAGCTCCTGGGCGTTCCTCTTGGACTTCTGGACCATCTCAGGTGTGATGTCCACTCCTATGACCTTGCCCTGCGGGCCCACCTTCAGAGCGGCGAGGAAGGAGTCCAAACCGGCCCCGCTTCCCAGATCGAGGACCGTCTCGCCTTCCCCTATCTCGCCCAGCGCCCCCGGATTACCACAACCCAAACCCAGGTTGGCGTTGGCCAGCCTCTCTAGTTCCACCTCCGGGTAACCTAGGAGGACGGAGGCCTCCTTGGGGTCGAAAGAATCGCCACAGCCGCAGTTGCATCCGCAGGTGCCGCCTTCATTGGCTATCCGGCCATATGCGTCCTGCATCATGATTTTGATCTCCTCGTTCCCAGATGAGGGCTTGCAACAGGCGCAATCCCCCTCTGGTAGCACCCCCATCCGAAGCAAGGAATCCCTCACAGCATCATCCTTGATGCTGTATATGACGTTCCTACCCTCCTTGACCTTCTTTACTATGCCGGCGCCGTCCAGGGTCTTGAGATGACGTGATATCGTAGTCTGGTCCTTCTGTTTCATGCCTTGAAAATTGCAGGCACAATGTTCGTTCATCAGAAGATGGCCTATAATGCTCAGGCGGGTGGGATCCCCCAAGGCCTTGAAGAATCTCGCTTGCTCCTCTTGCATGACGTGTGCATATATGCACATATATACATACTTTATCATCGGATTAAGTGGCCGATAGCGCATCCGAATACTCTCACAGCGTTTTCTGGCCCTCCTGCAGCTCGAT
>JBFWLS010000047.1:0-5863 GCA_050251995.1 Candidatus Methanomethylophilaceae archaeon | reverse complement strand
GTGGAGGACACCGTCCGCACCGCAGCAAATATCGTGGACAACTTCATTCCCGGGGAAGCGTACAACCTGGGCGGAAAGCAGGAGTGGGAGAAGACCATCGACCAATACGCCCGCATCATATTGGATGCCGTTGGCAGGGACGACTCCCTGGTCACCTGGAAGGATGCCGAACCCTTCACCACGGATGTTAAGACCATCGATTCCTCCAAGGCCGTCAAGGATCTGAGGCACGATCCAAAGATCGATCCGGAAGAGGGAATCCGAAGGACGGTGGAATGGATGAAATGGTACTATCGGGTGGAATGATATGGAAGATGTCTACAGTGCATATGAAGGCAAGACCGTCCTGGTCACCGGTGGTGCCGGTTGCGTCGGCAGCAACCTCTGCCGTTCGCTGGCCCAGCTTGGTGCCAAGAAAGTGATCATCCTGGACAATATGTCTTCCGCTTACTACTGGAACGTGCCCAAGGCGGAAAACATCGATTTCGTGGAGGGGGACATATTGGATGAAGAGGTGTTAAAGAGGGTTTTCAAGGAGAGACCGAGCCATGTCTTCCATCTCGCCGCCCACTTCGCCAACCAGAACTCCGTGGATTTCCCGGAGAAGGATCTCATGGTCAACGGCATCGGCATCCTGAAAGTCCTGCAGCACGCCCAGCTCGTAGGTGTCGAACGTTTCGTCTATTCCTCATCCGGATGCGGCGTCTACGGTCTGGAGTCCAAGATGCCCTTTGAGGAGCATGATATCTCCATCCATCTCCATACCCCATACCAGGTCACCAAGCTTCTGGGTGAGTTGTACACCAATTACTATCACAACCTGTACGATATGCCCGTCGTGAATGCTCGTTTCTTCAACGTCTTCGGACCCGGCGAAGTGCCGGGAAAATATCGAAACGTCATCCCCAACTTCTTCTACTGGTCCATGAACGGTCAGGCTCTTCCCATCACCGGCGATGGGACGGAGACCCGAGATTGGACATACGTGGGCGACATCGTGGATGGTCTTCTAGCGATGGGAATCAAAGAGAAAGCCGTGGGAGAGGCCATCAACCTCGGTTCGGGGAGCATGCACACGGTGGTGGAGATGGCTGACCTAGTGAACGAGCTCACCGGCAACAAGAATGGCATCAATTTCGTGGAGAGAAGGAACTGGGATGTCAAGAAGCAACTGCTGTCATCTATCGAAAAAGCCAAGTCGATTCTGGGATACTCTCCAAGTGTCGGTTTCGAGGACGGGCTCGGCAGAGTCCACGACTGGTTCAGTGCCAACTGGAAGGATATCCAGAGGGATGCGGAGTTCCGTTAGATGAGGATACTCGTCCTACAGGAGTCCGACTGGGTGGAGGTCGGCCCGCATCAGAGCCACCACCTGATGGAAAGGCTTTCTTTACGCGGGCATGTCGTGGAAGTCATAGACTTCGAGATTCGGTGGAGGAGTAAACCATCTGATTCGCTGTTCTCACCCAGGAAACGGATCCGGGGATTCCACAAGACCATGGAATGCCCGGGGGTGGGTATAACCACCCCTCCTTTCCTAAGGATTCCCATATTGGATTTGGCTTCCATACCCTTCAGCCATAAGACAGAGCTAGATAGGAAGCTTAGGGACTTCAAACCGGATGCGATCATTGGCTTCGGAATAATCAACGCTTATCTGGGATTGAAAGCCGCCAAGAGGCATGGAATTCCTTTCGTGTACTACATAATCGACGAGCTGCATCGTCTCTTACCGAATAGAGAGCTACAAGGGACGGCGAAGTTGATAGAATCCTACAACATGCGGCATGCCGATGCTGTCCTCTCTATCAACGAGCAGTTGCGGGATTACACCATCGACCTGGGCGCCAAGCGGGAGCAGACCGTGGTCATCCGTGCTGGAGTAGATCTAGAAAAGTTCTCCAACAGCAATGGAAGTGAAATCAGGAGCAGCATCGGAGCCAACGATGATGACGTCGTCTTGTTCTTCATGGGTTGGCTCTATGACTTCTCCGGCCTGAAGGAGGCTGTGGAGGAATTCGTATCCTACCCTGATAACCGTTTGAAGATGCTCATCGTGGGGAAGGGGGATCTATGGGAAGAGCTGACCAGACTGGTCGAAGAACATGGCCTCCAGGACCGGGTTGTTCTCTGGGGTTGGCAGGACTACGACAAGCTCCCGGACATCATAAAAGCCGCTGACATCTGCATGCTGCCAGCACATGCCAACAAGATAATGATGAACATCGTGCCCATCAAGATGTACGAGTACCTGGCCAGCGGCAAGCCGGTCATCGCTACGAGGCTGAACGGATTGATGGCGGAGTTCGGTGAGAACTCCGGTGTGGTTTATATAGATAAGAGCGGGGATGTGTTGTCCACCGCCAGCAGGCTTATCGATACAGGAGAGTACAAGATTCGTTGCGAGCAGGCTCTGGAATTCACCGAAGGGCTGGACTGGAACGACCTAACTGACGCTTTCGAATCCAAACTGCGGGACCTGTCTCGAACCTGACGCACAGACGGGCCCTAAAATCAGTGCATATATTCTTTATATCCTAGATTGTAATCCCGTGACACGTGCCCCCCTCTCGGACAATTGCAATAATACCCGCGTTCAACGAGGAATTGACCATAGGCACTGTGGTCTCGCTATCAAAGCTTCATGTGGACGAGGTCTTGGTGGTCAACGATGGGTCAGAGGACAACACCGAGAAAGTGGCCAAACTGAGCGGAGCGACCGTCATTTCCCTACCGCAGAACAGCGGCAAGGCGGCAGCGTTACACACCGGTTTCGAATATGCAATCCAAAACAGGTTCCGTTTCACTGTGATGTTGGATGCTGACGGCCAGAACAATCCCAATGAGATTCCGATTATATTGCAACCCCTTCTGGACGGTAATGCCGATTTCGTCCTAGGATCCAGATTCTTGAAGAAGGAGAGGGAAATCCCACTCTACAGACAGATGGGTCAAAAGGTCCTCAATCATGCCACCAATCTGAGTTCCTCAAAAACCTTCTCGGACACCCAATCTGGTTTCCGGGGCATGAACCTAATGGCCTTAGAACTCATGGAGATGGTCAATAGCAACGGATATGGTATCGAATCCGCAATGCTGAACCAAGCATCCGAGGCAAACCTCCGGGTGATGGAGGTTCCAATATCCGTTAAATACGATGTCCCGAACGGGCACAAGAAGAACTTCCTCACTCACGGGGTGAGCCTCTTGGGGAACATCATCAACTCCCTTGCCTATCGAAGGCCTCTGTTCTTCTTTGGGAATTCCGGGATGGCGTTTTTACTGATAGGCAGCCTGTTGATGCTGGGTAATCTGATGGGTGTGGACCTCTTCTTCATGCAAGGTACCTGGATCCTTTGGTCCATCGTCATGATAGTATCAGGTGTCATCATCATGATGGTGGCCCTGATGCTCAACGCTCAGGTGATATTGAAATCCGAACTCATAGAACTGCATCGTGAGATTCAGAAGATGCGGGAAGAACTTTGAGCTAATCCCTCCGGCAAGTGTCCAAGAGCCCTATGATGATCTCCTGCGTCTCCTGCGGGCTGCTGATGGTGTTCACCATATGGACTGACCCCGAGGACAGGAACCGTCGGAAGAAGTCATGCCGTATCCTCAGCTTCCTCTCGTCCCGCACCATCTGGTGCGGGTTGCAGAGGTCGTTCTGGATGAGATACTCCAAAGCGTCCTCCGGCGTCATCTCGTACTCCAACCTCGGGTCTTCATAATCCCTCTTCAAGAGGATGATCTCATGCATCGTGGCCATCGGGATGACGGACTCCCGGCCCGTGACCCAGCGCACGTTCACTATAGCCCTTTGTTTATTGTCGAAGTGCACATTCTCCACCAAAGGCTGGAACTCCCCCCAGATCTGGCCGATGTCCGAGTCTATATAGCAGTTCTTCTCCGAGCCGAATCCCAACGGCCTCCGCTCCGACATGCGCACGAAGAACCAGTCGTCCGTTATCAATCGCGCATCCGGCCGTCTCAACAAACCCCAAGAATGGGTGGTCTTGCCGGTCTTGGACGGGGCGATCATGGTTATCCCGCGGCCGTCCACGTCCAGGGCGGCCCCGTGCACGGAATGGATGTGGTGGTCGTCCTCCAGTATATCGCCAGCAACCGCCAGGGCCACGCTCTTCACCCATCCATAGTAGTCGAAGTTGTAGAGGAAGGCCGTGCTGGTGCTGGGCTCGTACTCCACCTCCATCCCTTTCTCCGGGTCGTCGATCTGGATCACCCGTCCGTGGGAGCGCACCGTATCGGACATGGCGTAGAAATTGTCCTGCCACATGGTCTTGATGACCTCGCTTGTGGTGTATAGCTTGATGCAGACGCCATGGATGTCCGCCTTGGACATGTGGAACCTGATGTTGTCGTAACGAGCGTACAATTCGTCCTTCCGATCCGGGCTGATGATGCTGACCTTGTATCCCACGGTAATCGGGTTACCATGCCCCGGCGCCCATTTAATCCTATGTCACACCGTGGAAGAGAACCAACGCACCGTTTCCTGCAGACCGCTTCTCAGGTCATGAGCGGGGGAGAATCCCAAGGATGCTATGCGGCTGATGTCCGCCCGGGAGTGCCTCACATCCCCCAGACGTGGAGGCTGATGCTCCGCCCGCAGATCCGAACCCAGAATCTCGCCGATGACACCGACCAGATCGTTGATGGATATGGCCTGCCCGCAGCCGACGTTGTAGACCCCCGTGGCCTGGGAGCGCATGGCCAAGAGGTTGGCACGCACCACGTCGCCCACGAAGATGAAGTCCCGGGTCTGCTCCCCATCCCCGTACACGATGGGCGGCTGGGCATCCAGGAAACGGGAGATGATGCGCGGTATGGCGGCGGCGTACATGGACTCCGGGTCCTGCCTGGGACCGTAGACGTTGAAATACCGCAGGGCCACCACCGGAAGGCCGTGCACCTTGCTGAACATCTGCGCGAAATGCTCGCAGGCCAGCTTCTGGCTGGCATAGGGTGATTCCGGCGAGGGCCGCATGTCCTCCTGTTTGGGTACGCGGGGGTCGTTCCCGTAAACCGCCGCCGATGAGGCCAGCACCACCTTGCGCACCTTGTTCTCCAAGGCGGACTCCAGGATGTTCAGGGTGCCGATGCGGTTCACCTCGTCCGTCTCCTGCGGATGCTCCACGGAGTAGGGGACGGAAGCGATGGCCGCCTGATGGTAGACCTCTTCCACTCCCGGCAGGCACTCCCTCAACCCCGCCTCGTCCCTGATGTCCATGGGAACGAAGCGGAACCGCCCATAGGGACGCAGGACCGAGAGGTTGACCTCCCTTCCATAGGACATATCGTCCAGTCCCAGCACCTCGTGGCCTTCCTGCAGCAACGTCTCCGCGATATGGGAACCGATGAACCCCGCCACCCCCGTGACCAGTATCCTCGTCATGCTGAACCCTGCTTAGGGCATCCATCCTAATTGAATACTTGCCATGATGCAAAAGCATTTCATGCGCCTGCTCTCATTCATGCGTATGCGGTTCATCTGCGATGAGATGTTCGGCTCCCTGGCCAGATGGCTGCGGATGATGGGGCATGACGTCCTCTACCTGCGGGACGTGGGGGACGACGTCATCATCCGGGCCGCCGCCGCGGAGGACCGTTTCATCCTCACCCGCGACAAGGACATGCATCGACGCTATCCGAGGTCGCTGTACATCAACGAGAACGACCTGGATCGCCAACTGCGGACGGGGATCGACGCCCGGGAACTGGACGTGGATTGGGAGAACAGCCGTTGCACGGTGTGCAACGGCCTTCTGATGAAGACTGGGAAGGATGAGGTCAGGGACAAGGTGCCCCCCTTCACCCTGCAGAACCAGGAGGAGTTCTTCGT
>JBFWLS010000046.1:0-5923 GCA_050251995.1 Candidatus Methanomethylophilaceae archaeon | reverse complement strand
TGACTTCATAGGTGTTCCCATGTGTCTAGCAGTACCAGGTAAGATTGTGTCTATAGAAGGGGACGATGCGGAAGTGGACTTCGGGGGCGTCATCAGGCGCACCAACATCACCATGGTCGATGTCGGTTTGGGGGACTGGGTCCTCATTCATGCCGGCTTCGCCATAGAGAAGGTGGATGAGGAGGAGGCGTACCGCACTTTGGATCTCTGGAACGAGGTCCTGCAGCATGAGGAGACCAGCTTCCGCTGATTTTGGACCGAATAGTTTTTATACCATCCAGTAATCCTCAGATTCGGTATGACGGCCAAAGCGGCGGGGTCACACCCGGTCCCATTCCGAACCCGGAAGTAAAGTCCGCCCGCGTTCCTTGTTGTACTGTGCTGCGCGAGCGCACGGGAAGCTTGGAACGCTGTCAGCCACCTTTTCTCCATCATTCATAATTATTTGACGATTAACACTTACCGTGGTGGTAAGGGATAAGTAGGTCTCCATTCGATATGGAGAAGGATGGAATTGTCCCTGGAGGTCCGTTTGCTGGCCTTCGCCGCTCTGGCGGCGGCCATGGTCCTGGCCGTTTATTTCGAGCTCAAGGTGGTGGACAAGAGGAAGGAGTCCCGTCTCGAGGCCCGCAAGGCCCGGGACGAACTGTACAACCTGGTGGTCACCACGGAAGCAATCGCCGAGTCCCTGTGTCACCAGGGCCTGGAGGTGGGCGAGGCGGAGACCTTGTCCCACCGGGCTCACCTGGCCTATGACGCTCGCGACATCGTGAAGGCTAGGACCTTGGCCATGCAGGCCCGCAGGCTCATGGTCGATGCCCGCACCCCGGAGAAGAAGGCCGAGGAGGACGAGGATCTCGACATCCAGTTGCAAGACAACCCCCCGCCCTGGGCCCAGAACGATCTGCCGGATGACAACTCCCTGCCATCCCGTTTCATGATCGAATGCGCCCGCTCTGAGCTGGAGTCGTGGGATGTGGAGGAGAAAGGGCCGGTCTCGAAGCTCCTGGAGCAGGCGGAGTCGGCCGCCCTGGATGGAGATTATGACAAAGCGCTCTCTTTGGCACACCGCGCCCGTTGCCGCATGAGCACCGGTCCCTGCGAGGAGGACGAGGAGCCACCGGCATCGTCTTGTCCAAAATGCTTCAACACCATCGAGCCAGACGATCGCTTCTGCGCCTGTTGCGGTCATCCGCTTAGCCGATTGTCGTAGCCCTGATACGATAATCTATATATACTCTCCCCATAATGCGATTAACCCATGTTCCTGGTGAAGCTGGGTGGCAGCGTCATCACTGACAAGACCCAGTACAAGCGGTTCAACCATTCTACGGTGCGCCGGCTGTGCCAGGAGATCAAAGAATCTGGTCGGGAGGTCCTCATCGTCCACGGTGCCGGATCGTTCGGCCACGTCCTGGCCCACGATCATCATTTGGCGGAGGGAAAGGAGGCTGGAGGCAGCGCCGAGGCCATAGCCAAAGTCTCGTTGGACGTACGGGAGCTGAACGCCATGGTGGTCTCCGCCCTGATCGAGGCAGGCATACCGGCGGTGTCCATCCCTCCTGGAGCCTGTTTCATGATGTCCCAGGGAAGGTTGAGACCTCCCGACATGAGTATCATACGGGCCTATCTCCAGCTGGGTATTGTGCCGGTGACCTTCGGGGATTTGGTCCTGGACGATGTGAGAGGTTTCGGCATCTGCTCCGGAGATCAGCTCATGGAGGTGCTGGCGGACGAATTCCAGCCCGAGAGGGTGGTCTTCATTTCCGACATCGATGGGCTCTACGACCGGGACCCGAAGAAGGATCGGGGGGCGAAGCTCATGCCCAGGGTGGACCGGGAGGCCCTGGAACGCAGCACCTGCGAGATCAACGTCAAGGACGTCACCGGCGGGGTGCATGGGAAGATGGAGTCCATGCTCCGTCTGTGCCGTGGGGACCGGGATTGCGTCCTGGTGAACGGCACGGTGGAAGGACGTCTGCTATCGCTATTGAAAGGTGACCCGGTCACCTGCACCGTTGCGAGAGGGGATTGAAATGAGGGACAGGAAGGCCGACCACATAGACATATGCGTGAATGAGAGAATCACTCCCGGACACAATCACTGGAACGACATCAAGCTGGTGCATGAGGCCCTGCCGGAGGTGGATTACGATGAAATCGACACCTCCACGGTCTTCCTGGGTCGTAGATTGGACCTCCCTTTCATAGTCACCGCCATCACGGGTGGCTTCCCTGGAGCCAAGAGGATAAACTCCAATATCGCCGAGGCCTGCTCCCGTATGGGCGTGGGCATGGGCGTGGGCAGCCAGAGGGCAGCCCTGAAAGGCATCGACCGTGACAGCTACACGGTGATAGCCGATTACGATGTGCCATTGCGCGTGGCCAACCTGGGCGCCCCACAGCTCATTGAGCAGGCGGGCAAGGAACCCTTCACGGAGGATGACCTGGACCAAGCCATAGAGATGATAGGGGCGCACACCTTGGCCATACATCTGAACTATCTGCAGGAGGTGGTGCAGCCAGAGGGCGACAAGCGCTCTGTGGGATGCTTCGACCGCATACGGGACATCGCCCGCAGGCGCTCGGTCATTGTAAAGGAGACCGGGGCAGGGATATCCACTTCCACTGCCCAGAGGCTGAAAGGGATCGGGATCCGTGCCCTGGACATCTCCGGAATGGGCGGCACCAGCTTCTCCGCTGTGGAGATGCACCGGGCCCGCAAGGCCCAGGACCGGGTTAGGGAGCGCATCGGGGAGACCTTCTTCGACTGGGGCATACCTTCCCCGGTCTCCCTGCGCATGGCTCAGGTGGGCCTCCCATTGATAGCCTCCGGGGGCATAGGGGATGGCCTGCAGGCCGCCAAGGCCTTGGTGATGGGTGCATCCCTGGCAGGGACGGCGAACCCTATCCTGAAGGAGGCCATGGTTTCCGCCGACGCCGTGGAGGGCAAGCTGGTGGAGATGGCAGAGGAGCTGCGGGTGGCCATGATGCTCACCGGTAGCCGAGACCTGGAAGAGCTTGCGAACCAGGATTACATAGTCACGGGACCCACCCGTGAGTGGATGCAGAGGGACCATAAATGAATGTTATAGAAACCTTGACCAAGAAAGCCCGCGAACTGGACGCCCCCATACTCTCATACCTGCAGGAAGGCCAGCCGCAGAATCTGTTGGATGCCGCCCGGCACTACCCTAAGGCGGGAGGGAAGCGGATGCGACCCGTGCTGGCGGTGACCGTGGCCCAGGCCGTGGGTGGCAAAGGTCATCTGGCCATACCTTTTGGTGCCGCTCTGGAGATAATCCACAACTTCACCCTGGTGCACGATGACGTCATGGACAACGATGACACCCGTCGCGGACTCCCGGCGGTGCACAAGGTCTGGAACATGCCCACGGCCATCATCGCCGGGGACGCCCTGTTCGCCCGCGCCTTCGAGATCGTCGCCGACCTGGAGGTCCCTGACGCCGATGTCCGTCGCCTTCTGAGGCTCATCGCCCGCAGCGTCTGGCTGGTAGCGGAGGGGCAGCAGATGGACATGAACAACGAGTACCAGGAGACTATTGGCCTGCCCACATACATCGAGACCGTGGAGAAGAAGACCGGGGTCTTGTTCGGTGCCGCCGCTTCCGGCGGGGCCATCATCGCCGGTGCCGACCAGTCCGCAGTGGACGACCTTTACGATTATGGCCTGAAGCTGGGCATCGCCTTCCAGATCTGGGACGACGTCCTGGGGCTGAAGGCGGACCAGTCCAAGCTGGGCAAGCCGGTGGGCAGCGACATCCGCAACGGCAAGAAGACCATCATCGCCATCCATGCCCTGGGGAGCATGCAGGGGGAGCAGCTGAAGCGTCTGAAGGCTATCCTGGGCAACGCCGAGGCCAGCGATGCCGAGGTGCAGGAAGCCGTCGCCCTCCTGGAGGAGCATGGCTCCATCGAATACGCTAGGAAGGCCGCCATCGATTATGTAGAGGACTCCAAGCAGAAGCTGCGCTCCGTGCCTGCCGGTCCGGAGAAGGATTTCCTCTTGGCGCTGGCTGATTACGCCATCAGCCGGGAGCTCTAGTCGCAGACCACGCCGCCCTGGGCGATGCGGAAGAGGGCGGAACGACCCTCTGGCAGGCTGCGGTGCTTCATGATCACCGCCCGCCTCAGGCCGGTCTGCACCTTGTCCAGACGGATGATGGTCTTGGCATTGTGGTGTATCACGTGCCCTCCCAGAGCCTCAAAGGAGCCGGTCTTTATCTTGGTGTACACCTGCGAGGTGAACACCACCGGCACGTTCCTTTTCCTGGCCAGGTTCAGCAGCATCTCCGTCTGCCGGGTTAGGGACTCCCGCGCCGTGTTCTCCTCGTCCCGCATGCGTAGACGGTAGTACATGGTCATGGAGTCCACGATTATGAGGCTCACGGAGTCGTTGGACTCCGCCAGACGTACGGCACCATCGATACGCTGCATCTGCTCGTTGAAGTCATGCGCATGGAAGACCAAGAGGTTCTTCAGGATCTCCCGGTCGTCGTCGCCGAGGATCTGCTCCACCCTTTCCGGCGAGAGGCCCTCTGTGTCCACATAGATGGTCTTGCCACCGCTGCGGGCCTGGTTCAAGGCCAGCTGCAGGCAGATGTTGGTCTTCCCAGCCCCCGCCTCGCCGTACAGAAGGGTGACGCTTCCCTTCTCGATCCCGCCCCCCAGAAGGCTGTCTATGCTGGGGCAATCCAGGGCGATACGTTCCACGACACAAAAAGGGGAAAGGGGTTGATAAAGGTGGCGAACCGCCGGTTTTCACTCGTCCTGGGACTCGTTCTTCTCCTTGACATCGGAGATGTCGTAGTCCAAATCGTCCCGGTACTCGCCCCTGGCCAGGTATATGGGCACGGCCACCACGGTCATGATCACGGAGGCGATGACCGCTATGACCGCCACCACGGCGATGGCCACGACAATGATGAACGCCACCCCGGCCAGGAGATCAGGGTACAGGAGAAGCAGCACCAGGGCGGCCAAGGCCAGCACTATGCAGAACGCCAGGAAGACCGTGCTCTCCAGCAGGGTCCGCAAGCGTCCCCGGGGTTCCCCCTGGGCGGCTTTGTCGTCGTACGTTCTGTTGGGCATGCCAATCCCTCCTAGACGTGGTCTTCACCGGTTGGGCTGAGGCATGTACGGATACAGTGCCGCCGCCAGGTCCGCCAGGGACATGGATTGGATGACGATCTTACCAGGGCCAGTGAGGGTGGTCACGAAGAGCCCCTCGCCGCCGAACAGGGCGTTCTTCACTCCGCCTATGGTAGTAATATCGTACTTCACGCCCTCTTCCCAGCCCACGACTTTGCTGGTGGATATTTTGTATACCTGTCCGGGTTTGAGGTCCACGATGTTGAAGTCTCCGGACGCGTGTATGAATGCAGTTCCCTTGCCACTGAGCTTCTGCAGCACCAGGCCTTCACCGCCGAAGAATATGGAGCCCATCTTCTTCTGGAAAGCAAGATCCATGGCCACACCGCCCTCGGCGGCCAGGAAGGAGCTGCGCTGCACCAGCCAGTTCCCATCCTCCATTTTCAGGTCCAGGATCTTGCCAGGGGTGCTGCCACCGAAACCGACGATGCCGCGCCCCCCCTGGGTCTCGAAGGAGGTCAGGAAGAAGGACTCGCCAGAAATCATCCTCCTTAGGCCCTTCAAGGCACCGCCTTTGGTGGTGGTCTTCATGGTCACGTTTCCAGTCATGTAGACCATGGCCCCGGCCTCAGAGTAGATGTCCTCTCCCGGCTCGAACTGCACGTTCGCGAACTGCAGGTTGTCGCCTGTTATGGTATATTTCAATAAATCACCAGGAATAAAGGAGTCTCGATAGTAGAAAAATCTTGGCATGGCGGTGAAAAGGATAATATGGCATCATGGGAATTCGAGGGCGTGCAGCCCTTGAGCA
>JBFWLS010000045.1:0-5964 GCA_050251995.1 Candidatus Methanomethylophilaceae archaeon | reverse complement strand
AACCGGTTTGGGAAGGGAGGGGGGACAAGACCTTCAATCGCTCTCTATCCGAGGAGCAAGAAGATAACCCACGCTGGTGTTGCCTTCCGCCAGGTCGAAGTGTATCTTCACCGGGTAGTCGTTGCCCAGATTGATCTTGACCACGGTGTCGGAAGGTATGGCCTTGACCAGGTTGGAGAAGTAGTCCAATGGGAATAAGCTGCGTGCCTTCTCCGTGACGGTGAGTCCTACCAGCTTGGCTCGGTCCAAGCGCAGGTTGACGGAATCTGTGTCGCCTTCGCAGGAAAGCTCGAAGCCATCCGCGTCCGCAGTGAGGGCGATGTGGTCGGAAACGCTCTCTGCGGCCTTGATGCCTTTCTGGATCTCGGAGATGCTCACGTCCACGCTCACGGGCAAAGAGAGCTGGGGGACCTTGGGGTCGCTCATGCTGGAGGTGTCCACCATGCTCATGCGGCGGGTTATGTTGCCCACCTTCATGATGAGGCGTCCGCGCTCTTCGTCCTGCTCCATCTCCACGATGTCCCCGGCGGCGGTGAGTCTCAGGACCTCCTTGACCTTGTCCAGGTCCAGGCCTATCTGGGTCTCGTCGGCCAGGAAGGACTCGAAGGTGCCTTTCTTTACATCCAGCTCTACCATGGCCACGTGGGCCGGGTCCACCGCCTTCAGGCTGATGCCCTCAGGGCCGATGTTCAATTTCGCTTCGTCCACCAGAGTGGATATGATGTTGACGATGCCTTTCAGGACATCAGAACGTATCTTTGCCTGGAACATATCTCCCCTTCCTTGAATAATGAGGTAGAACGGTAACGATTACTAATAAATGTTCATCCTCTAGTATTCTCTCCAGGAGGCGTTGCACTTGCAGCAACGGTAAATACGGGTCTCCGGCTCATCTGCAGAACGGGTCTGACGGAGGACGAAGAAAGCCTCCTTGTGTCCACACTCCGGGCAGAGGATCCGTGTCTTGGGAAGTGTGGCCACCGAATCGTTGATGACTACGGTTTCTTTTGATTTGGCATCGGTGACGAAGCATTGCGCCTTACCGATGTCCTTCTGGCAATTGCACCTGCTGCATCCATATACGCCGTCGCGGGGAAACATCAGGGAACCGCATTCGGGACAAAACACTTAGATCAACCTCAATTCACCACAAATGATGATTCTATAAAAAAACTTCTCCGCTGGTAAAACGAAGGTCAGATGAAGTCTGCGTCCTCGTTCATGTGGCGGTACCGGGAGCGTTCCTTCTCCGGGTCGTAGATCTCCGCTCTCTGCAGGAGCGCGGAGAAGACCTGCTCGTTCTTAGTCAGATCCCTCTTGTTCCCTGGGAAGAAATCCTCGCTATGGTCCCGGCTGGAATCGCCCCGGGCCCCGGAACTCTCCTCGTCCCCGACATGCATGCCCTTGGCGCGCACGGCCATGCAGTCATCGAAGCACTCGAAGCACAGGCTCCGCTGTTCATTGGCCGCCTTCCATGAGCGGGGCATGTCCTCGGAAGGGCGGGTACGGGGGTTCCCCAAGCGGACCATGAAGTCCATCTCCCGACGAGTCTGTTCCGCCAGGATACCACCTACGTAGGCGAAGGCCACGGTGATAATGTAGCTGTTCAGGCTCAGGGATGTGGTGCTTTCTATGGCATAGAAGAAGGACTGCATGTACTGCACCACAGCCTCCATATATACCGTGAGTTGGGGGATGTCCGAGCCAAAGGCGGCGATGAGGGTGGAGGTCTCCACGTCCAGGAAGCCGATCTCTGGGATCACGCCCTGGCGACCGAAGTATATGATGAGCATTATCAATCCCACGGGGATGAGCGCGGCCAGCATGCCCTTGTTGGGGGAACCGGCCTTCCTGCCGCCCACGAAACCGGCGATCATCTGCCCGAAGATGGGCAGCCACCATAGCAGCATTGAGAGGACGAAGGTGAACTTGACAGCGCTCCAGAAGCTGAACACCTTCTTGGAGCGCTTATCCTGCGGATGTGATCTGGCATTGAGGCCAACGGCTCCCGCTCCATTGTCACGAGAGGCCGCTCCGCTCCTCTCATTCCGAAGTCCCATGTGCATCCCTGTGTCGGTCAAACGTCCGACATAAATGTATGAGACCGATTATTATTTAATGATTGTCAGTGGCAGGGAGACCTCCGGAGGAGGTGCCATCTCGTGGAACAAATATACTATCCATATGTGCCATGTAAACAGCAGTCTTCTGCTCTGTTCGGGATTGGACGGTATGTCAGACATTAGACGGTCATCGGAGAGGAAGGAACGATATATCCACAATCGGCAGAAACCATCTTTTATACCAAAGTTTATAAACCATGTTGGTCTGAAACCAGTCCATAAGCAGAGGGACGCATGGTGGCAGAGCACCATCCGCGTCCATGTCCATCCTCCGCTGGCCGCACATGGGCCATGGAACCGGAGGGGGGCGTGCTCCAAGCGAGCACATCACATTCGAAGGGTCCTCGGGAGAGGGCCCCACCTCGGCACCGCCGACCTTAAGGACCGGCCATAGCAGGCATCTCGCCTGTCGGTCCCTCCCATGCTGGGAGGAGGCCTATCCTTTTACGGCCGGGTGTGTCGCAAACCATCATTAACGGTCGGTGAAAAGCAGTATGAAAATGAAATTGAGATTCCTAGGCGGCGCAGACATAGTCGGCCGCATGGGCATGCTAATGGAAGCGGACAACAAGACCATGGTCTTCGAGTACGGGATGACCCCCACGAAGCCTCCCTCTTATCCTTTGCCTAGCCCCCGGGTGGACCATGCGTTCCTCACCCACTGTCATCTGGACCATTGTGGCATGATGCCCTGGCTCTGTGGCAGATATGACAACGAAGTGTTCACCACTCCTCTCACGGCGGAGATCGGCGAGATTATGATGTACGACAGCTTGAAGATCGCCAAGGCAGAGGGATACGCCAAGCCCTTCTCCTCCGCGGATGTGGAGGCCACCGTCCGTAACGTGGTGCCTCTGACCTTCAACGACACCATCGAGCTGGGGGGCATTGATGTCACCCTGCATAGCGCCGGGCACGTGCCTGGAGCGGCGATGTTCGAGCTCAAGGGGGACCGCCGCACGGTATATACGGGAGACATCCACGTCCTGGACACCAATCTGGTGAACGGAGCCAGACCGGTGAAGTGCGACAACCTCTTCGTGGAGGGAACCTATGGTAACCGTCTGCACAAGGACCGCAAGCAGTCCGAGAAGGATTTCGTGGACAAGGTGAAAGAGGTGGTGGAGCAGGGCGGGAAAGCTCTCGTCCCCTGCTTCGCCGTGGGTCGAACGCAGGAGGTCATGATGCTCCTGAAGGACCTGCCCTACGACATGTGGGTGGATGGCATGGGGAGGAAGATCACGTCCCTGTACACGGACTATCCCGAGTACCTCTCCAACATGAAGAAGCTCAAAGCCTCCCGGCGCTCCTTCCACGAGGTGAAGAGTTCCTCCATGCGCTCCAAGTCCCGAAAGGGCGAGGTCATCGTCACCACCGGTGGAATGCTGGATGGAGGCCCGGTGCTGAACTACATGCGCATGGTGAAGGACGATCCCAAGAGCGCCATTCTCCTCACCGGTTATCAGGCCGAGGACACCAATGGCCGACTGCTCATGGAGCAGGGCAAGGTGTTCATCGATGGGGTGGAGGAGAAGATCAATTGTCCCTGGTTCAAGTACGATTTCTCCGCCCATGCCGACCAGGCGCAATTGGTGGAGTTCATCCGTGGCTGTGACCCGGAGAATGTGGTCATCATGCACTCCGAGCACCGGGAAGCCCTCCGGGAGGCCTTGGGAGGTAACTACAACGTCATCCTTCCCAACGTGGACGAGCCTTTCGAGCTGGAGGTTTGAGATGGACAGGCTACAGGCGTTCCTGGACGAGGACCTGGGCAGCGGGGACATCACCACGGAGCTCATCGTCCCAGACATCATCGGCAAGGCCGTGATCCGTTGCGAGGCCGCCGCCGTCCTGGCAGGGGTGGAGGAGGCCGCCACGGTCTTCGAGGACGGGGACCTGGATGTGGAACTGCTCTCCGAGGATGGCGACGAGGTCGGTGCCGGACAGGCCATCATGGAGGTGGAGGGGCCCTTGGCGGACATCCTCATCCGGGAGCGTACCGCACTCAACATGCTCATGCGGATGACTGGCATCGCCACTATGACCGCGACCGCCGTGGAGGCTTGCCAGAAGGTCGACCCAGATGTGCGCATCGCCGCCACCCGCAAGACCACCCCTGGATTCCGTTTCTTCGAGAAGAAGGCGGTCATCCTGGGAGGCGGAGACCCCCACCGTTACGGCCTCTACGACCATATACTGATCAAGGACAACCACATCTTGGCCTGTGGCGGTGTCCGCAAGGCCATGGAGCTGGTGCGGGACGCGCCTTTCACCTACAAGGTGGAGATAGAGGTGGAGAACCAGAAGGACGCCGTTATGGCGGCGCAGATGGGGGCGGACATAATCCTGCTGGACAACATGGATCCTGCGATGGCATTGCAGGTCAGCAAGGCCGTGAAGGAAGTATCGGCGCGGATATTGGTGGAGGTCTCCGGCAACATCGGACTGCACAATGTCGCCGACTACGCCGCCGCGGCGGACATCATCTCCATGGGTGCTCTGACGCACTCCCCCGCCGCTGTGCACTTCAGTCTGAATTTGGTTTGAAGCGGGTGCGGTGGAACGGGAAGCTGTCCACCTTCCATCCCAGAGCCCGGGAGCCGAGCTCGGCCAGATGTATCACGGGCAGGCGCCGGCCGATGAGGTCGAACTGGGTGAAGCAGAAGGGGCAGGAGGTGACAATGGCATCCGCCCCCAAAGATTCCATGTGATCCAAGGCGTCGTCCATTATCTTTTTGCCCAGCTCGTCGTTCACTGAGGTCAGCCCCCCGCCGCAACACAAGCCTTCCGGTGGGACCAGAGGCTCCCCTCCCAAGGCGGACACCAGATCGCTCATCATTCTCACCGCCGAGGATCCCTTCTCTCGGCAGATGTGCTCGCTGTGACAGCCCGGATGTATTATTAGCCGCAGACGCTGCGGCTCCTTCATCGCCGCGGCCAGCTCCTCCTTGTGGGAATGCAGGAGTTCCAAGAGCCCCAGCACTTCGGAGACCCCTTCCAGGTTCCGGTTCAACTCCCGCATCATGCCCTGCACGGCAAGTCGCTCCTCTCCCTCTCGCTTCAAGATGCGGGCGGATTCGTGCAAGGAGAGGTTGCAGCCGTCGCAGAGCGTCAACAAGGGGCGCCCCGCCGCCAAGGAGTGCAGACGACCACAGGCCCCCAGCCAGGTCTCCGGTCCCAAGGAGCGTAGCCCCACAGGCTCGAAGCAGCACGAGAACTCCGGGAACGGATGTGTCTCGATTCCCATCCGTTGCAGGGTGAACAGGGTGGCGGCCTCCAGGAAGGGCAGCTTGGAGGGTATCACGCATCCAGGGTAGAGGAGCATTTCATCTCTCATAGGCGAACCTCGTACGTGATATAATCTTCCCCAACTCCCTCATGGCCCGGTCGGAGTCCATCAGAGGGGGCAGGCCGAGCTCCTCCCTCGCCCTCTGGGTGCGTGGGTTGGCCGGGAAGCCCCGGCCCTCCTTCACCAGGATGGCGCCGGTGCGCAGGAAACGGTCCGGGGCCACGCCCTCAAGGGCGGACCGGTGCCGGAGGTGGGTCATGAGCATGACGATGTCGATGTTGGAGGGGCATACTTCCAGGCAACGGTGGCAGAGCAGGCAGTCCCAGATGCCTTGGGGCTCCGTGCCGTCCAGTACCGCGGCCACCACCTCGCCCGGACGCACCCCGCCCTGTCTGGCGCTGGGGCACCGTTCCGTGCATTGGCCGCATCGGAGGCATTGCTGCAGATGGAAGCGCTCCTGCAGCTCCTCATCCGGACGACGGTCGCTCATACAACCGGCAAAGGGGGAGCGCCGTTATCTAATTTTCTTACGGTAAGGTTATTGAGTTGGGA
>JBFWLS010000044.1:0-5989 GCA_050251995.1 Candidatus Methanomethylophilaceae archaeon | reverse complement strand
CCTCGCTGAGCTCGATCTTCCCCAGTAGTCGCAAGGTCTCCCGCTCATATCCCTTCAGGGCAGCCACCATCTCCCCGCCGCAAACCTCGCACACCTCCCGTTCCGGGGCATCGCCGCTGCGCCGACGCACCTGGGACCGGCAATTCAGGCAGCTCATGAACAGCACCTCGTCCTCCAGCCGCTTCTTCAAGGCCATGAGGATGGCATGGTCCGCCCTTTGCGGCTGAATGAGCTCCTTGGCATGGCCGATCCCTTGTTGGCCCATGGGGCTCACGGCAGTGACCTCCAACCGCACGCTGCCGTCCTGCAGGCGCTGCATGACCTTGCGGGTGCCCTCCAGGTCCAAGTCCTCGAAGATAACCTTGTCCACCGCCTCCCTGTAAACAGGCGTGCCTTCGTAAAGCTCGAAGAGACGGGAGAACTTCATGTAGCGGTGGTCGGCGTCCTTGTCCACGATGCCGAACTTCTTGGCCACATAGACGAAGCGCCAACGTAGGTAAGAGGAGTTCCGCACCACCAGGCGGGCCAGGGACTCCACGCTCTCCGGCTTGATCGACAGAAGGGTGTCCCGCAGCACCTCCTTCCCGGGGTTCCGAGGCAGCTCCAGGACGATGCGGTAGGCGTCCGTGCTCACCCCCACGCTCTCTCCCAGGCGGGCGGTGAGGAGAGCGGAGAGGATCTTGCTCAAGGTCTCGTTCACCCGGCTGCCGAAGCAGGAATTGATGATGGCTAGACGGTCCCCCACCTCCAGGGTCATCAGCTTGTCGCTGGGCACCGGACCGGCTTTACGCTGGGTCTCGATGTAGTCCTTCACTCTTTGTTTGGCGTTCTCATCCCCGTTATAGGGCCGCAGGTCGCCGCGGCGGCGCATGCGCCCCACCTCTGCCGCCACCTCGAAGGGCACGGGTATGTCTTCTCCCACCCAGGAGGGAACGGAGCCGATCTCGCCCACCTGTTCCACCAAGAGCTCATCCTCGCGGATCTCGATGATGCGCCAGTTCCTCCCCTTGGCGATGAAGGTGGCGAAGGGTTCGGCGAAAGAGGCCACGAAGCTCTCATCCAGGGTGCCTACGATGGCCCGGTTGCTGATGTCGCGGATGAGGAAGCTACGCTCGTCCGGGATCATGGAGATGTTGTCGTAGAAGTATTTCATGCCCTTGCGGGTGCGGCGGAAGCCCTCCTCGTCCTCGAACAGCATCTTGATGGAAAGCAACTGGTCCAAGACCTCGTCCATGGCCTCGCGGCCGAGCCCCCGGAAAGGCTGGGAGCGTCGCAGCATCCTCCAGGCATCCTCCCTAGCGACGCGTTCACTCATGGTCATGGCCACCAGCTGGTTGGCCAAGACGGTGAGTGGGCAGGGGCGGGCGCGCTTCTTCTCAATCTCCCGGGAGAGGGCGCGACGGACTACAACCATGGCTTCCGCCACCTCGTCCGGGTCGGTGGCGATTATGGCACCCTTCACCTTCTCCCCGATGCGGTGCCCGGCACGTCCGGCACGTTGCACGAGCCGGGACACCTGCCGGGGCGAGTTGTACTGTATGACCAGCTCTGTGGAGCCCACGTCGATTCCCAGCTCCAGGGAGGAGGTGCACACCAGGGCCTTGAGGTCCCCGTGCTTGAAGCGGTCCTCCATCTCCACGCGGATGTCCTTGGAAAGTGAGCCATGGTGCACCCCGATGGGGAAGTCGCCGTCCCACATATGGTAGCGGGCGGCGATGCCTTCCGCCGTTTCCCGGGTGTTGACGAAGAACAAGGTGGACGCGTGCCCCTGCACCAGCTCCATAGCCCGGCGCATGGAGGCGATCAGGTCTGGATCCGTGGCCATCTTTCCGGCCAAGCGCAGGTCCTCGTCCTGCGGGAGAGGGCTCTCCACCCATAACTCCAATTCCCGTATCATATCGTGCCGACTGATAACGACATCGCGTCCAACACCTCCCAGGTAGGCCGCAACCTCTTCTGGCTCCCCCACGGTGGCCGAGAGGCCGATGCGCTGGAACTCGCCGGCCAGGAGCACCAGGCGCTCCAGCGCCACCGCCAGCTGCGCCCCCCTCTCGCCTGTAGCCAACTCATGGATCTCGTCTACCACCACCCATTGCACCCGGGAAATGTGCTCCCGCAGGTTTTTTCCCGTGAACATTATCTGCAGGGTCTCCGGGGTCGTTATGAGTATGTCCGGGGGCTTCTGGGACTGTCGGGAGCGCTCGGCGGCGGAGGTGTCCCCATGCCGCACGGCGATGCGGATTCCCAGGGCGTTGCCGTAGTCCTCCATGCGTCTGAGCATGTCCCGGTTGAGGGCCCGGAGCGGGGTGATGTAGATGCACTTAATCCCCTTGCCGGGCTCCCGCATGATCATGTGCATGATGGGGAGCATCGCGGATTCGGTCTTGCCCATGCCGGTAGGGGCGATGACCAGGACGTTCCTCCCATCCATAATCATGGGTATGGAATCCCTCTGTGGGGGGGTGGGTTCATGGATGCCCCGCTCCTTGAGGGCTTCGATGATGAGGGGGTCTAAGCGGTGGAAGGACATCGGCATTCCTGTCTCCGGTCGTGAACGTATTTGAAGCTGTCTGAGCAACAGAGAACAGGATGAGCTTTCTAATAAAGTGATGGAAGGGGGGAGCGAAACACGTTCATCGATGCCGCTCATCCAGCTCCTCCATGGCCTGGAGGATGTCCATGCGGGTGACCACTCCAACCAGCAACTCGCGGTCCCAGGGCTCCACCACCATCAGCCTAAGGTTCCTGGAGGCCCGGTCGCGGTTCATCATCTCGAAGGCCTCCAGGCCCTCAAGGTCAGAAGGGATCCTCAGGTGGTCGTTCTGTATGACATCTTCCAGTGGCGCCAAAGGGTCCTCCTGGTGCAAACGGATGATATCGTCCCGGTACACCTGACCCCTCAGCCGACCCTTCTCGTTCAGGACCGGGTACACATAATGCGGTTCTTCCATGGACGCCTGCAAGGCCTCCGTCGCCGTCACGCCTTCAGGGATGGTGACCACGGGCGTCCTCATTATGTCCGCGACCGTCACCGTCCCCAGGGTGCTGATGTCGAAGGAGAATGTCCTGCGGGTCATCTGTCCACGGTAAAGGCTGTAGTTGCCAGTGACGATGTATGCCAATGTAGAGGCTATCATGACCGGTATCAGCGTTCCATACCCGGCCACCATCTCTGTTATTAGTATAGGGGAGGCCACAGGGGCCTTGGTCACGCCCGCCATCATGGCCCCCATGCCCACCACCACGTACAGGCCAGGGTCGGGAAGCTGGAAAGCACTGGCGACCATGGCCCCCACCACCCCTCCCATGAACAAGGAGGGGAAGAACACCCCGCCGCTGCCCCCGGAACCCACCGTGAAGACCGTGGCCGCTATCTTCCCCAGCAACAATGCCAGCAGGGCCCAAATGACATAGCTGCCGCCGTTGACGAAGAACTCTATGGTGTCCTCTCCCAGGCCAAGGATTTCAGGCACGGAAAGGGCGATTATGCCAGTCAGGAGGCCGCCTAGGGAAACCTTGGCCAGGAACGGGACCTTCATGGCGGCCAACAGTTCCTGGAAACGGCGGAAGAAGAGTATGAAGGCGATGCCCACCAGGCCGGTGGCAAGACCCACCAGCAGCACGAAGGCCAGGGTGGTGAGGTCCATGAAGGAGCTGACCTCCTCCATGTCCAGATAGGGGGATGTGCCGAAGAATATGACCGAAACCAGATAACCGACCACACTGGAGACCAGGCTCGGTACCGCGGCATTGGACTCCATGTCGCTGCGGTATGGGAGCTCCAAAGCGAACACCGCACAGCCTAAGGGGGCCTTGAAGACGGCGGAGAAGCAGGCGGCCGTGCCAGCGATGAGGAAGATGCGCATGTCCGACTGCTTGAGATTGAACCGTTCGCCAATCCCAGACGCTAGGCCGGCTCCCATCAGGGCCGCAGGGCTCTCACGTCCGGCGCTACCGCCAGAGCCGATGGTGAGGGATGCAGACACCAGAGCCAGGGGTGCGAGGCGCCAATCCATCTTCCCACCTCGATGATGGATGGCCTTTATGACCTCGTCCGTGCCGAAACCCTGCGCTTCTGGAAAGTAGGTGAGGATCAAACCCACCAATGCGCCACCGATGGCCGGGATGAACAACAGGATGTACCAAGGGAGTGGGCTTCCGTAGGAGATGTCCCATACGAAGTAGATGAGGTACTGGAAGGCAACGGAGATCAAGCCACCGGTGACACCGATGATCATGCTTAGGGGCATCCACTTCCGCATGTACTCTTGGAAGTCGGCAGTGAGTATGTTCTCCAGTCTCCCCTCCCAACCCGGGGGTCTTGGCGTCCCCCTCATATCGTCCATGATGGAGGAGAAGGCCGGACATCATCATCAATTTTTTCACAGAACGGCAGCCCTAGGGCTAGATGATAAATGAGAAGGGGGTTTGTTTAATTGGTTTCTGTGGGCTCGGTGACCTGCAGCAGAAGCTGGGAGATGTCCATGACCTTGACGTTTGACTTGGCCTGCTTCGCTCCCTGCTTGAGGTTCAGCACGCAGAAGGGACAGGCGGTGACGATTATCTCCGCCCCTACGTCCTCGGCGTCCCTGACCCTTTCCGCGGCTACGTTGACGGCGAGGTCGTTGAAGGCGCTCTTGTATCCGCCTCCGGCGCCACAGCAACGGGAGTTCTTCCGGTTGCGTTCCATCTCTACGAACTCCAGACCCTTGATCTTGCCCAGGATGTTGCGCGGGGCGTCGAAGACGCCAGCATGGCGTCCCAGGTGGCACGGGTCGTGATAGGTGACCTTGGCGTTGAACTCGTTCTTCAGCACCAGCTTCTTCTCGTTGATCAGCTTCTCCGCGTACTCGGTGAAATGCATGACGTCTTGTGTGGCGCGGGCGTAGTGGTTGCCGAAGTCCGTGGACACGGTCTTGAAGCAACCGGCGCAGGTCATCACCATGTTCTTGGCTCCCATGGCGTCCGCCTTGTCCACCACAGAGGTGGCGGCTTCCTTGGTCATCTTGGTCTGACCGGTGCGCAGGGCGGGGGAGGTGCAACACCATTCGTCCGCACCCAGGCAGTTCATCTTCACACCGGCGCGGTTCAAGACCTCCACCCCGGCCTTGGCAATGTCCTGCATGCGGTAGGAGCCGGTGCAGCCAGCGAAGAATATGGTGTCCGGGTACTCCACCCTCTCCACACCCTCAGGCCACCAGGCATCCCTGTCGTTGGGGTCCTCACCGTAAGGGTTCCTTCCAGTGGCGATGCGCTCCGCCAGTTTGGCATGGGCAGGCAAGGGGGCCACGCCCTCCTCCACCAGCCACTCGCGCACCTTCTCCCAGAACTCCACCAGCTCAATGTTGCCATGGCAGACAGCCTCGCAGCTGCCGCAGCCGGTGCAGCTGAACATGGCGTTGACGAACTCCGGGCTCAGCTCCACCTTCCGACCCAGGAGACGGTCCACGGGATTCTTCTTCTCCACCTGGGTAAGGTAGTATATCTTGCCGCGGGGGGTCACGGACTCCCAGGGCGTCTGGTTATGGGTCTCACACACTTCTATGCAGTAGCCGCATTGAAGACAAGCCAGCATCTCCTTTTGGATTCGGGGCATTTTTCCCATCAGGATACCTCAGTTTTTGTCATATTGGGATGAGGGCCAGACCATCGTTCGACCCTTGATTTTGAAATCATGCTTAACAGGATAACAGTATATTTAATTTTTCTACTGCGAATAACGGAGGAGATTCTCGATACGATGCTGCCTCCAGCCACCTCGGTTCGATTGTGGAGCATCGTTGATAGCCCGGTGCACATCCTTAAGTATGTTCAATCTCATCGATTACTTACTATGAACAACGGGACTATGCGAAAGATTAAGATCATGGGCATGGTGGCGGCGGTCCTGGTGCTAGGCTCGTTGATGCTCCCATGGATGAGCGTCACCATCGATCCAGTGGTAGGCGACACCGTGACTGACTCTTTCACCGGACTGGAGATATACGAG
>JBFWLS010000043.1:0-6013 GCA_050251995.1 Candidatus Methanomethylophilaceae archaeon | reverse complement strand
TGTACACCGCGCACGTCCCGGATCCGGACCTGGTGCTGCGCACATCCGGGGAGGTGCGGATATCCAACTTCCTGCTGTGGCAGATGGCCTACTCAGAGCTCTATTTCACCGACATCTATTGGCCGGGGTTCCGGTACATCGACTTCCTGCGTGCCGTGCGCTCCTATCAGCAACGCCGCCGCCGTTATGGGAAATGAGCGGCACTGGGAATGATTTAAGTACGTCCCGTCTTTAACCGAGCATCGGAGGCGCGCCCCCTTGGCCAGGTCCGACATCATATTCCTGCACGCTCCCAGCGTCTACGATTTCCGCAAGAAGCCCATATTCTATGGCCCCGTGAGCGACGTGGTGCCCTCGTCCCCGGTGTTCGAGATGTACCCCATCGGCTTCATGACCATCTCCACCCATCTGGAGCGGGCGGGGTACCGCACCCGCATCGTGAACCTGGCAGTGCAGATGTTGGCCGATCCTGATTTCGACGCCGAGCGGCGCATCCAGAAGCTGGATGCCTCAGTGTTCGCCATCGACCTGCATTGGATGCCCCATGCCCATGGGGCCATCGAGGTGGCGCGTCTGGTGAAGAAGCACCATCCCCATGCCAAGGTGCAGATCGGCGGTTTCACTGCCTCCTACTTCCATGAGGAGCTCATCCGCTACCCGGAGGTGGACTTCGTCATGCGGGGCGACTCCACCGAGCTGCCCACGGTGCAGTTCATGGACGTCCTGAGCCGTGGCGGTGACCTCTCTCAGGTCCCCAACCTCACCTGGAAGGACGATGCCGGCCGGGTGCGGGTGAACCCCCTGTCCTTCGTCCCCGAGGACCTGGACTGGCTGGAGTTCGACTATGGCACCATGATCAAGAACACCATGCGCCATGCGGACATCAAGGGCGCCCTGCCCTGGCTGGGCTGGGACAAGCTACCCCTGACCTCCGTGTTCACGGTGCGTGGGTGCTCCCACAACTGCGCCGAGTGCGGTGGCTCCCAGTTCGCCAACGACCGCCTGCTCTGCCGCCACAAGCCGGCCTTCCGCAGCCCGGAGAAGCTGGCGGAGGACATGGAGCACATCCAGGATTACCTGCGCTCACCCATATTCGTCATCGGCGACCCCCGCCAAGGCGGCAAGGACTACGCCGAGCGCCTGTTCCGGGAGATCAAGGAGCGGGACATCAGGAACCACATAGCATTCGAGCTCTTCAACCCCGCGGGGGAGGAGTTCTACCGCATGGCCCAGCAGTCCATGGGTGAGTACTCCATCGAGCTCTCCCCGGAGTCGCACGAGGAGAAGGTGCGCTACAAGATGGGTCGCCATTACGATAACGCTTCCATTGAAGGTACCATATCCAAGGCCTTCCGGAACGGCTGCGACCGCTTCGACATGTTCTTCATGACCGGTCTTCCGGAGCAGACCCGGGATTCCGCCTTGGACAGCGCCCGCTACGCCGCCCGTCTCTGGGAGAGCGTGGACGACGATCCGCGGCTGTTCATCTATTCCGCCCCCTTCGCCCCCTTCATAGACCCGGGCAGCCGGGCCTTCGAGGACCCGGAGCGCTGGGGATACCGTCTCTTCGCCCGCACCCTGGAGGAACACCGGCAGCTTCTGGACAACCCGTCATGGAAGCATGTGCTGTCCTACGAGACGGTGTGGATGAGCCGGGATGACATCGCAGAGACCTCCTATGAGACCGCCCTGCTGCTGAACGATGTGTCCTTGGAGCACGGTCAGGTGTCGCAGGAGGAGCACCGCTCCCGCCGCGAACGCACCTTGAACGCCCGCGACCTGATGCGGCGCATCGATGAGATATTGAAGATCGAGGACCAGGAGAGACGCACCGCAGAGCTCTGGAGCATCAAGGAGGAGGGTCAGAAGATCATGGCCTCCACCATCTGCGACAAGAAGGACCTGGATTGGGACACCGGCTCCATCTGGAGCAACGGCCCCCGGGTGGCCACAGGGCTCCTGCGCTCCTCCCTGCCTTTCAACCGGGCCAAGAGAAGGAACGGCTGAGTTACTTCCCCAGCTCTCTGGACTTCTCCGCCGAGGCCTGCACGGCACCCATCAAGGCTCCGCGCACGCCTGCTTCCTCCAGTACCTGCATGGCAGCGATGGTGGTGCCTCCAGGGGAGCATACCATGTCCTTCAGGCGACCTGGGTGCTCCCCGGTATCCAAGACGGTCTTGGCAGCTCCCAACAAGGTCTGGGCAGCCAGGTTCTGGGCGATGTCACGGGGCAGGCCCATGAGCACCCCGCCGTCCGCCATGGCCTCTATCATGAGGTAGGCGTAGGCCGGGCCGCTGCCGCTGAGGCCGGTGACGGCATCCAGGAGGTTCTCCTGCACCTCGTAGGCCACGCCTACGGATTGGAAGATAGAGCGCACGATGGCAGCATCCTCCTCGGTGGCTCTCTGGCCACGGGAGAAGGCGGATGCACTGGCCATGGACATGCAGGGCTGATTGGGCATCACCCGCACCACCCGAGCCTCGGGCATCATCCCCTCCAAGGTCTCGAGGGTGATGCCAGCCACGATGGACACCACCGTATGGTCGGCGGTGAAAAGAGCGGACAATGGCGTCAGCACCTCAGCTAGGTGTTGAGGCTTCACCGCCAAGAGGATGACGGAGGCAGAATCCACCACGACGGAGTTGTCCCCCACGGTGGTCACGCCCAGCTTCTGGGTTATGAACTCCCGGCGAGGCTGATAGATTTCGCTGGCGATGATGTCCTCCTTGGAGAACAGACCTTTAGCCATGACTCCCTTCATCAAAGCCTCCGCCATGTTGCCGGCGCCAATGAATCCCAATCTTTTTTTCATTTCTATGCACCTTCGGTTGCGACACAGTATCTTATACTTCATTATAATTTTGCTTGGTGCGCAAGAAGGGTCCGGGAAGGCCGTTTCCGGGTGAAAAACAGACCGTTTTTCGCAATCGTTAAGGGTGTTTTTCCTACCTACCAGATGCCATAGAATCTTTAAATAAGTATATACGATACCCTTGGGCAATGATGCTCGTGGAGGAATATCTACCGGTGGCAATTTTTGCCGTTCTGGCAATGGGTTTCGCCCCTCTTGCCTGGTGGGCCTCCAGGTTCTTCCGTCCTGAGAAACAGTCCGAATGGAGAAACACCACTTACGAGTGTGGATCCAAACCCATCGGAGAGGCACATGTCCAATTCAAGTTCCAATACTACATGTTCGGTATCGTTTTCGTGGTATTCGACCTGGTCGTGGCCTTCCTGATGCTCTGGACCGTGGCTTTCAGCGCCCTTAGCGACATGGGCAAGCTGTGGGCCGTGGTCTTCCTCGGTATGTTGCTCATCGGCGTGGGATATGCTCTCAAAAAGGAGGATGCCCTATGGATATGAGCCTGTACCCGCATGCGATCGCAATGAGCGCAAACGAATTCCAGACCTGGTCCTCGTCTATCGTGGACAACCTGCTCAGTGGGGGGACCAAGAGGGTCGTGGACAAGGTGACCGGACCCATCTGGGCCTGGGCGATGAAAAACTCCATCCACCCCCTGCACTTCGGCCTTGCCTGCTGTGCCTTGGAGATGGCAGCCGCTTCCAATACCAAGTATGACGCCGAGCGTCTGGGTATGATTTACCGTTCCAGCCCCAGGCAGACCGATGTCCTCATCATCAACGGATGGGTGTCCAAGAAGCTCCGCCCGGACATCAGGCGTCTGTACGAGCAGATGCCGGGCCCCAAGTGGGTGGTGGCCATGGGCGAGTGCGCCATCTCCGGCGGCCCCTGGTATGACTCATATAACATCATCCAGGGAGTGGACCAGATAGTCCCGGTGGACATCTACATCCCCGGTTGCCCGGCTAGGCCAGACGCCATGATCGATGGTTTCTTGCTCCTGCAGAAGAAGATTGAGAAGTACTTCGAGCGCGGAGTTTTCATGGAAGACTGAGGTGATTGAGATGGCTGAAGAATTCTATGAGGCACCCACCGTGGAGCAGGTCTCGGAGCTCATCGCCGCCAAGTTCGGCAAGGCGGTGCAGCTTAAAGGGACCAAGACCCGGCGGGTGATGATGTCCGCAGACAAGAGTGTGCTCTTCGAGCTGGCCACCTACATACACGACGTCCTCAACTTCGAGCAGGCGTCTTCGGTGGGCGCGGTGGACTACGAGAGCCACATGACGGTGGTATACCATCTGTCCAACTATTTCAACGGTATAATGATAGAGCTGACGGTGGATCTGGCCAACGACGACCTCACCGTGCCCTCGGTATCCTCCATATGGGGCGGTGCCGATTGGCACGAGAGGGAGATCTATGAGCTCTTCGGGATCGTCTTCGAGGGACACCCGAAGCTGGAGAGGTTGCTGACCCCCGCCGACTACCAGTTCTTCCCGTTCCGGCGTTCTTACAAATTGAGGAGGGCTGATTGATGTCAAAGATGTGGGTTACAATGGGGCCGCAGCACCCGTTCTCGCACGGACTCTGGACCTTGAAGGTTCAGGTAGACGGTGAGGTGATACAAGATGCTGAGCCCGTAATCGGCTATCTGCACCGCGGATGGGAGAAGGAGTGTGAGAACCGCACTTATCCCCAGATCATCCCGATGGCCGATCGTCTTTGCTATTCGGCCTCCATGACCTGGTCCCATCTCTACTGCAGAGTGGTGGAGGAGGCCATAGGTATAGAGGTGCCGGAGAGGGCGCAGTACATCCGCGTGATCGCGGACGAGATCTGCCGCATACAATCCCACCTGATGTGGCTGGCAGCCATGGGCACCGACCTGGGCAACCTGACAGTCTTCCTGTGGGCCCTGAGGGAGAGGGAGTGGTTCCTGGACCTCAACGTAAAGCTCTGCGGTCAGAGGATGACCACCAATTACCCCCGCATCGGCGGGGTGCGCAATGATCTCCCCTACTTGTTCGAGAGGGACCTGATGCGTGTCGTGGACCTCTTTGAGAAGAGGCTCTGGAATATCATCGCCCTCATGGACGATAATGCGATATTCATGTCCAGGATGCAAGGTGTGGGCAGGATTAGCCGCGAGGAGGCTGCCAACCTCGGCATCACCGGACCATCCATGCGCGGCTGCGGTGTGGACTTCGACGTCCGTCGCGACGACCCGTACATGGTCTACGACGAGCTAGACTGGGAAGTGCCGGTCTGCAACGACGGCGACTCTTACGGCCGTTACAAGGTGCGCATCGAGGAGATGTTCCAGAGCTGTGAGATAATTCGTCAGGCCGCGGCCAAGATGCCTGCGGGACCCACCCGTGTGAAGGCGCCGCGAAATGTCCCCGAGGGGACGCACGTGACCCGTCTGGAGGATCCCCGCGGGGAGTCCTTGATGTATCTGGTCTCGGACGGTACAGACAAACCGTACCGTCTGAAGGTCCGCAGCCCTGTATTCGTGAACGTCTCTGCATCCAAGAGATTGGTGCAGGGAGCGCGGATGGCCGATGTGCCTGCCATCATGGGTACCATCGACATGTGCCTTGGGGAGACCGACAGGTGATATCATGGCTCCGATCTCTAACTGGGTGAATTTCGCCAACCCCATGGACAGTGGGCTCTACCATTTCGGTGCGGTCTACAATCTGCCCTATGACGTGGGCTACAAGATCTGGCAGCTCCTGGGCGGTCTCATCGCCTGGCTGTTGGATCTGCTGGCACCTGGCAACGGGCTCTCCGTCTGGTTGGTTGGTGACGCCGTGAGCAACGCTCTGGCCTTGGTACTCATGGTCATCGTGGTGTTCGCGGTGTGTTTCATCGTCAACCTGACAATGATCTGGTTTGAGAGGAAGGTCCTCGGCCGCATAATGGATCGCCGCGCCACTCGCATAGGCCCTCTGGGTTACCTGCAGGTCTTGGGCGATGGGCTCAAGACTTTCGTGAAGGAGTACATCGAGCCGGACAAGGCCGATTCTAAGGGATACATATGGAGCGTGAGCATCTTCATAGGGACCTCCGTCCTGGTGGCGGGGATGATCCCCTTGAGCTACCGGTTCTTCCTGGCTGACTACGGCACTGGCCTGCTCATCATCTTCG
>JBFWLS010000042.1:0-6039 GCA_050251995.1 Candidatus Methanomethylophilaceae archaeon | reverse complement strand
AAGGGTGGCCCCGGACCCGTCTCTTAACCGGGCAGTCCGCCATCAGGCATCCAATGCGACCCTTCATGCAGTTCCCTCCTTCTCAAGCCCCCACAGGGTCCCCTCGTCCAGGACGCGGGTGGCGGCCCATATCATCAGTAGGGATAGAAAAAGGTTGAGTAGCACCGGTACCCACGCCCCGGCGCCATCCCAAAGCGGCTGGTTGTCTATGGTGACGAAGCCCATGGTGGAGACGCTGAGCAGATAGATGCCCACGCTGGGCCATATCAATCTTCCCTTCTTTCCTGCCAGCAGGCAGAGCGGGGCCAGTGCCATGACCAGGTAGTACGGGTAGATCTTGGGGAAGAAGAGGAGGAACGGCAACAGCACCAGGAACCCGGCCGCGAAGCCGTCCGGTCTATGGGTGTGGATGAGCCAGAGGACGATCAGATAAGAGAGGGTCAAGGTCAGGGCGTAGAAGGACGCGGGCAGGGTGATGCCCAAATCGTGCAGGAACCTCCACAGCGACATTCCGTCTGTCACCCCTCCTCCCAAGGCCTGGGAGAGGTAGTAGCTCGGGAAGGACAGGAACTGTTCTGGCGCCAAGACAAGGAATGGCACCGCCAGCAGAAACACCAGCACCGTCGTGATGGCCAGGCCACGTCTCAGGCGGGTGCTGTCGCCCCCCGATATGAGGATGTATGGGACCAGGAAGACCGTGAAGGCCTTGGATGCCACCCCGATCACCGAGAGGGCCAGGGCGCTCCGCCACATCCCTACTGCCAAAAGCGACAAGGACACCACGATGAGGACCGCGATGACGGATTCGTCCTGGATGTTGATGGCTGCGGTGGACACCGTGGCCGGATGGACCAGGAACAGCATGGATCCCAGGAACGCCCCGTCTTCGTCCAGTCGCCGCAGCAAACCATATGTCGCCAAGGCCCCGGCGAAGCTCAGCAGGGAGAACCAAGCCGCATAATGGAACAACTCCCCTCCCATCAGCTGGGCGGGCAGCATCATGTACACAATGAGCGGCGGGCTCTCCATCTCCAGGTCGCGGTAGGGAACCTCTCCCGCCAAGGCCGCAGAGGTTCTCTCCTGGTAGAATGACAGGTCGGGATAGTTCAGGGGGTCCAAGACCCAGCTCCCCATGGCGAAGGCGATGCATCCGCCGTAGAGCAGCACGAACACCGTCAATAGTAAGAGGACCTTGCCCCAGGGCGGGCATGAATGCAAGAGCTCCTTTATACGGTTCGAGACCGCCGCCATGACCCCCGCCTGCATCTGGAACCACATCGGACCGTCAATGCATGGAGCCCCCCGATAAAAATAATTGGTGTCAGAATGACCTGCAATCAGCTATAAATCGGGGAAACCCTTTGTGGGCTTCGGTACCAATATGAACGCTCCCGTTTCTCAAGCGGTGATCATGGTGGGCGGCAAGGGCACCCGATTGAAGCCTCTCACTGACCATCGCCCCAAACCGCTTCTCCCTGTTCTGGGCGTGCCCTGTGTGGAATACGTCATCCGTCGGCTTGCAGCCAGCGGAGTCAAGGAGGTCATCATGGCCTGCGGGTACAGGTCCGAGGACATGGTGCGGAGCATCGGGGACGGGGGGCGTTTCGGTGTAACGGTGGAATTCTCTTATGAGGAGGAGCCGGCAGGCACGGCTGGCTCCGTAAAGCTCCTTGAGGACCGTCTGCAGGACAGCTTCCTGGTGGCCAGCGGTGACGTGCTGGCAGACGTGGACCTCTCGGACATCTGCAGCACCCACAGGCGCACCGGGGCGCTGGCCACCATGGCCCTAACCCGGGTGGACAGGCCGACGGAGTTCGGCATCGTGGGCCTGGACGACGAGGGTCGCATCCAGCGCTTCCTGGAGAAGCCGGCGCCGGAGGAGGTGTTCTCCAACCTCATAAACGCCGGAATCTACATCCTGGACCGCAAGGCCCTGGAGCAGGTGCCGGTGCATCAGTTCTTCGACTTCTCCCGCAATCTCTTCCCTGCTCTCATGTCCAGAGGGGAGAGGTTGCAAGGGCACATCCTCCAAGGATACTGGAAGGACATCGGCCGTCCTGCCGACCTGTTGCAGGCCAACCTGGACATGGCTGCCCGGCAGGCCAGTGACGCCTGGCGCTCCGAATCCTTCCTGGCGGAGAGCCAGGTGGATGCCGCCAGCTTCGTCCTGCCTGGGTGCCGTGTCCTGGGCAGCAATGTCCAGTCCTCGGTCATTGAGGGTGACGTGGTCATCACGGATGCCCGGGTGCAGGGGTCCCTCCTGCTGTCCGGATCGGTGGTGGGCCGCAATGCTTGTATAAAAGACAGCATAATTGGTATGGGTTGCCGTATCGGCGACTCGGTCCGGATAACGGATTGCGTCATAGCGGACGGGGTCTCAGTGCCGGATGGAGAGGAGATGACGTCGTGCCGTACGGGGGTGGAAGATGAGCAATGAACTGATAAGGGCTAGGGCCCCGTTGCGTCTAGGTATCGCAGGAGGAGGGACGGACGTCGCCCCTTATTCCGACGAGAAAGGTGGTGCGGTGCTGAACACCACCATCGATAAGTTCGCTTACTGCACCATTCGCCCCCGTGACAACGATTGGGTGACGGTGAACTCTCTGGATTACGGCCTGGTGGAGGAATGGCCCTTGGACGAGAGGCCGCTGAAATATGGCGGCAACTTCGATCTCATCAAAGCGGTCACCAACCATTTCGACATCAAGCAGGGCTTCGACATGTTCATCCATACCGATGCCCCGGTAGGGTCCGGCTTGGGCGGCTCCTCCACGGTGATTGTGTGCATCCTTGGAGCCATGTCGGAATGGCTGGGGGTGCCCATGACCCAGTACGAGATCGCCCATCTGGCCTATCATCTGGAACGGGAGGAGCTGGGTCTGAAGGGGGGTAAGCAGGATCAGTACGCGGCGGCCTTCGGCGGTTTCAACTACATCGAGTTCAAGAAGGAGGATGTCATCGTCACCCCCCTGCGGGTGCGCAAGGACATCCTGCACGAACTCCATTATTCCATGCTCCTTTGCTACACCGGAAAGACGCGGGAGTCGGCGAACATCATCGACTCCCAAGTGAGCAACTATCGCAATGGCCAGAACGAGGCCGCCCTGGATGCGGCCAAACGGCTGGCGGAGGAGGCCAAGGATGCCCTGCTGCGAGGGGAGATCCGACGTCTGGGGGAGATCCTCAACCAATCTTGGAAGCAAAAGAAGCAGTTCTCCAACAGCATCAGCAACGAGTACATCGACTCCATGTACGATGTGGCCCTGGGTAACGGCGCCATCGGCGGCAAGATCTCCGGGGCGGGAGGCGGCGGTTTCATGTTCTTCCTGTGCGAATACGACCGGAAGCACCTGGTGGCCCGCGAGCTGGGACGAATGGGTGCCATAACCTCTGACTTCAACTTCGAGAAGGATGGCTTGCAGACCTGGAGGCACCGGCCTTGAGCAATCTCATCACATCGTGCATAAAGGATAGTGCCAGAGCAGTGGAGGGCATAGACCCGGAGCAGGTACAGCGCATCGCGGACGCTCTGACACAGGTGTTCCGTGCCGGCAGGAAGCTCGTCGTCATGGGCAACGGTGGCTCCGCCGCGGACGCTCAGCATCTGGCGACGGAGTTCACCGGACGATTCCTCTTCGAACGTCCTCCCCTGCCCGCCATCTGCCTGTCCAACATCTCCCCGGTGACCGCAATCGGCAACGATTACTCTTTCAACGAGGTCTTCTCCCGACAGGTGAGGGCTTACGTTCAGCCCGGCGACGCGGTTCTGGGCATCTCAACGTCTGGTGGGTCGGCAAACATCCTGGAGGCCATACGTGTCGCCAAGGAGGCCGGCGCCCTTACCATATCGTTCTCTGGGTGCCGGGGTAGTCTCAAGGATATCTCCGACATCGCCCTGACCGTACCTTCGGAAAGGACGCCACACATCCAGGAGGCCTACATGGTAGCTGGCCATCTGGTCTGTGGGATGGTGGAGTCGGCGGTCTTCGGCCGCAAGACGGTGTTCATCGACCGGGACGACACCATCGCCAAGGACTGCCCTTATTGTGCCAGGCCAGAGGACCTGGAGCTCTACCCGGACGTCCCATCCTCTATAGCCCGGCTCAACCAGGCGGGCTACTTGGTCCTGCTGGTCACCAACCAGTCCGGAGTGTCCCGGGGCTATTTCAGCCACGAGATGCTGGCCAGGATCCACGAGCGCATGTTAAGCTCCATTGCGGCGGAGGGCGGTCGCATAGACGACATCTTCTACTGCCCGCACCACCCGGACGAGGGATGCGATTGTCGCAAGCCGGAGGTGGGCATGGTGCGTCAGGCCATGGCCAAGTACAACATCGACCTCTCCCGCTCCTACGTCGTGGGGGACAGTGACAAGGACGTGGAGATGGGACGGCGCTGCGGCATGAGGACATATCAGGTCACGAAGGGCTTCAGCTTCCAGGATGCCGTGGACGCCATCCTGGAAGCGGACGGATGAGGCTCACTCCAGCTTCTTGGTGCTGCCCACCTGTTCCCACACCGGGATGTCTCCCTTCTCCAAGGCCACGTGAACCGTGGCATAGGCACGGGCATAGAGCTCCATCCCGATGGCCAAAGATATACGGAAAGGGTGCGGACCGGTCTCGCGTATGAACCCCAGGTAGGCGTTGAAAAGGTACTCCGGGTTCCAGGTGGGCACCTCGTACGAGAACGACTTCCGCATCATGCGCTCGCCAATGTTCACCCTCTTGCGTTGCTTGAGGAAGTCCCTCAGGGTCTCCGGGCCACGGTTGTAGACCACGGCCTCGGGCACGTAGATGCTGGTGTATCCCTCCTCCTCCAGCTTCATGCGGATTATGTCCTCGTCCGACTGCATGTTCAGGGGCAGACGGGTGCCGTTGTTGCGGAATGCCATCAACTCCCCGATTTTGGGGTGGATGAGTGCCAGACGGTGGTGCATGTCCCAGAGCATGTGCACCGCGAAACCGATATTGCTGCGAAGCTCGTTTGTGGGTACCGGCCGACCTCCAGCTACGCCTACCTGCCGGTCCTGGAAGGGACGCAGGAGGTTCTCCAGGGATTGAGGGGCCAAGCGGTTGTCAGCGTTCACCAGGACGACAATCTCACTCGAGGAGGCATCTAATAAATCGTTGATTGCCGAATTCTTCCCTTTCCGTCTATCTTGTGTGATGAGACGTATCCGGGGCTCCTCCGTCTGCAATCGGCCGACTATGCCCTCCGTGCCATCAGTGGAGCCGCTGGAAACCACGATGAGCTCCTTCAGCTGGGCGCTCTGCAGGTCCTGCTCCAGCACCGATCGGATGCAACCCTCGATGTTCTTCTCTTCATTGTAGGCACACACACCCACTGTGGCTTCCATCATCGACAATGTTTAGGCACAACAAGGTAATAAAGATTCACGGTGGACAGAAAAAATCCAATCGGGCTCAGGAAGGGCTCAACCGGCGATAAACGGAGGCGAGGGCCCGGCCCGGGGTACCACACTGCCGCAGTATGGAGACGATGATGCCGGAACCAATCTTCGACTCCCCTTCTTCTCGAACCCCGAAATCGTATTCCCACTCTGCCAAACTGGCATCGCGCGGCAGGAACTTCAGGATGTCGAAGAGTATCTTGAAACCGGCAGGCTCCAACTCGTTTTCGTTCTCGGATAGGTATCTGGTTATCATCTCGCTACGACCCCCGAAGAAGCCGGACATGTTGTCCCGGCTGCTCTGACGGTCTATCAGCCACAGATAGCAACGGGAGAGGAACTCTGCTCCTTGGGAATAGAGCCTCCTCTTCTTGCCCAAAGCGTCCCGGTCCCGGCGCACCGCCACGCAGACATCGGCGCCCCGGGAGAGGGCGGACATCAAACCCCCTGCCTCTGCGGGTGGATGCTGGAAGTCCGCATCCATGACGATGAAGAATGGTGTGTCGCACTCCGAGATCCCCTGCACCACGCTGGCACTGAGCCCCCGCTGCGATCCACGACGTACCACGACCTTGACGCCAGCGTCGGAGGAGAAGAGTCTGTTGACCAGCTCTCCCGTGCCGTCG
>JBFWLS010000041.1:0-6180 GCA_050251995.1 Candidatus Methanomethylophilaceae archaeon | reverse complement strand
ACTATCCTCAAGGGGGAGAAGATGTACGCCGACCATCCTTACATCCGGGGCCACTACCAAGGACTGGAGGTGGATATGGTCCCCTGCTACGACATCTGCGACACCAGCTGCCTGCAGAGCGCGGTCGACCGCACCCCGTTCCACACCCGCTTCATCCTGGAGAACATGGACGAGAGGATGAGGGACGAGGCCCGTATCCTGAAAGCCTTCATGAAAGGGGTGGGCACCTATGGCGCCGAGCCCCAGACCCGGGGCTTCTCCGGTTATCTCATAGAGTTGCTGGTGTTGCACTACGGCAGCTTCCAAAGCGTTCTGGAGGCCGCATCCAATTGGGAGGAGGGTCTGGTGCTGGGGGAGGGCGTGCACAACCCCTCTATGCTGGGCCCGATGGTGGTCTACGACCCTGTGGACCGCCATCGTAACGTGGCCTCCGCGGTGCACGTGGACACCTTCGCCCTCTTCATCACTGCCGCCCGTGCCTATCTGCAGAGGCCTTCGGAGCTGTTCTTCTTCCCCCGTGTCCGGGAGGACCTCTCCCTGGCAGAGATCGATGAGGTGTTGAGGTCCAGAGGCACGAAGTTGCTGACGGTGTCCTTGCCCAAGCCCCGCATCAACCATGAGAACCTGGAGGCCCAGATGTGGAAGACAGAGGAAGGCCTGGCCAAAGCCCTGGAGGGATTGGGATTCAAGGTCCTGTGCTCTGCCCATCGGGTGGAGGGGCAACTGAGGTTCGCCTTCGAGCTGGAGGACGACACGCTTCCACCCGCGCGCCTGCACGCAGGGCCCCCGGTGTGGGTGCCGGATGCGGAGAGGTTCCTGAAGAAATGGGGACAAGAAGGATTAGGGGTGCCCTTCATCAAGAATGGCCGTTGGCATGTCGTCGTCTCCCGTTCGCAACGGGAGGCATCCCTCGCCCTTGAAAGTGAGAGGGAGCGCATCGGCCATGGTCAGAACATCGACCTCTCCCGCATGCTCATAGAATCCGGGCAGGGCTCCCTGCAGGAGTGCATGAGAGGAGTGTTGAGCACCCTGCTCGACCACCGTTTCCCTTGGGATGTCTGAGATTCAGGCGGCATAGCTGACCTTTAGGACCATGTTCCCAGTGTCGGTCGTGTGGCCCGCATTGTCCGTGACAACGATCTTAAAGTAATTGCTGTTGACTGTTCCAGAAACCGGTGCAGTGACGTTCACGTTGAACTGGTAATGGTTATCGCCGATGGCTGTCATGTCGTAGGCGGTGAATTCTGTTTGGTCGTACGCCTTCCACATAATCGTGACTCCGGAAAGGGCGGTGTTGTCCGCGGCCAAGGTACTGATATTCACGGCAATGGTGCCATTGCCGGAGATGCTGTATATATTGCTGGATAGTGAAGCATCCATGTATTCGCCGGAGACCTCGTAGGTTACGTTCATGTCCCCAATAACGGGATTAGTGTGATCTGCCAGTGGGGGGTTCATGCATATGATCCATATCCCCAGGAACAGGAAGAAGAACAGGATGTAGTTGCCGATCATGCTCTTGTTCTCAATCTCGCTCACATCGAAACGGAAGAGGGCTAGAATCTGCTTCATGCCTATAAGCGAAACCATCAGGATGAGCAGTCCGACAACCATCTCCCCCGCCATCTCACTGAAGAAGTAGGCGAAGAAACCCATGATTATCGCCAATGCGGTAACAACCCACAGAACCTTGGTGACCTGGATGTCCTTTAGGAGGAACTCCTTCTCATCGAATTCTGGAGGGACGAACTCGTATTTCTCTTCCTCCTCTTTCGGTGCTCTCCTCTTCTTCTTGGCCATCGAATCCTCAAGTTGCAACTGTCTTATAAATGTTTTTAAGTGAAAAATCTACAACGCATCATCGAGCCGTGCAGGGACGGTCATTTTCATTATTGCGAGGGTAGTTTCGGTACCCTCCCTGTAACCCCATCTTATATACCTTATGATATTAGTTAAAAAGGTGAGTCAATGGCCCAATCAAGTCTAGAAGAATTACCAGGAGTAGGACCCGCCATAGCAGAAAAACTCCGCGAAGCAGGATATACGGACGTCTTGGCCATTGCCGTCGCTTCACCGAAGAACCTCGCAGAGGAGTGCGATATCGGTGAGAAGAAAGCAATGGACATCATCGAAGGCGCCAAGATCATGGCTGACGTCGGGGGTTTCGAGACCGGCGAAGATATCTTGGAGCGGAGAAAGCAGATTCTGAAGCTGACCACGGGCTCCAAAGCGTTCGATGAGCTCATGGGCGGTGGTTTGGAGAGCCAAGCCATCGTGGAGTTCTTTGGGGAGTTCGGGAGCTGCAAGACACAGGTCTGTTTCCAGTTGGCGGTGAATGCCACTATGCCCGTGGAGAGGGGAGGATTGGATTCGGAGGTCATCGTCATCGACACCGAGAACACCTTCCGGCCGGAGAGGATAGTGCAGATGGCTGAGTATCTCGGTCTGGATCCTTTGGAGACCCTTAAGAAGATCCATGTGGCACGTGCCTTCAATTCCGATCACCAGATTCTTCTGGTGGAGAAGGCCAGCGAGATGGCCAAGGAGAAGAAGGTCAAGTTGCTGATTGTGGACTCCTTGACCTCCCATTTCCGCGCCGAGTACGTTGGCCGGGGCGCCCTGGCAGAGAGGCAGCAGCTGCTCAACCGGCACATGCATGACCTTCTAGAATTCGCTACGGTCAATAATGCCCTCATAGCCGTAACCAACCAGGTGGCATCTAAGCCAGACGCTTTCTTCGGTGACCCCACCCGCCCCATCGGTGGCCACATAGTGGGTCATACCGCCACCTTCCGTCTCTACCTGCGCAAAGGGAAGGCCGGGAAACGGATCGCACGCCTGATAGATTCCCCTAACCTGCCGGAGGGGGAAGCCGTCTTCATGATTAGCGAAGATGGTATCAAGGACTGAAGGCATAACGGGGTTCGTGAAGAACCCCTCTTTCTTTTTTGAACTGTCTGGAGAACATCCAGAGATGGCCTTGCAGGAGGTCATCTCCTGCATCCACATGGCTTACGGGGCTCCCGATGCCTCCATAAGCGGCCCTGGCTACATCTGCGCCTCATTCCCTCCCCAACACCTCCCCTGGATCGCGGGAAGGCTGGCATTGACGCATCGCGTCGGTGCCCTCATGGGCTGGCTAAAGGAAGAATCCGACTACCATGGCTTGGATGCGGCCTCGTTGCCAGAGGGGAGCTTCTCCGTGCGGGTGAAGCGCTATGACAACGCCCGTCCAGAACTGGACACCCGGGCTCTGATGCGGGGGTTAGGAGGCTTTCTGTCCCCAGGGCATAAGGTGGACTTGCAGAATCCAGACCACGAGGTGCGGGTGTTGGTGTCGGATCGTGTAGGGGTTTACCACACTCTGCATGAGATGAACCGTCGCTCTATGGAGGGCCGCAAGGTGGCGGAGAGGCCGTTCTTCTCCCCCATTTCCCTCCATCCCCGCTATGCCCGGGCACTCATAAACATGGTGCAAGTCAAGGACGGTGAGAACCTCCTGGATCCATTTTGCGGCACAGGAGGCATACTCATGGAAGCGGCGAGCATGGGGATCCGTGCTTTGGCCTCGGACATCTCAGGGGAGATGGTAGAAGGCACGGAGCGTAACATGAGGCACTTCGGTCTGGAACTGAGCGGCAAGGCGGTGACGGACGTGGCTCAAATAGCGGAGTTCTTCCCCAAAACCGATGCTATCGTGACCGATCCGCCATATGGAAGGTCGGCCAGCACCCGGGGGGAGCCCATCGTGTCCCTCTACGAGCGCACCATGGCCGCTTCTCGGGAATGCCTCAAGCAAGGAGGGCGCATGGGAATTGTGGTGCCATCTCCCCTTCCATCCCTGCCAGGCTTGAATCTGGAGCATCTGTTCCACCAGAAGGTGCATGGATCCTTGTCTCGATACTATCACATCTTCAGGCGAGAATGAGCGACAAGGCTAGAGAGTCCTCGGCGCTGCCTGCACTGGCGGTGATGTTCGCCGTATAGTTCCCACCCGTAGTCCCCATGGGGGCAAGGACAGCCAATCTCAATTGGGCCGCCTCTCCCACAGCCAATGTGAACGCCAGTATGCCGTCGGTGACGTTCTGGCCACTGCCGACAAGCTCTATGCTGTAGTTCCAGCCTTCCGGGAGGCCCTGCATTCCGATGCTGGCATCCAGTGGGATGTTCCCGGTGTTCTCCAAGCTGATGTTCAGGTACGACCATCCCCCTGGCTCCATGGTTATGTTGGTTCCCTCCGTTCCATCAAGCTCGAGGGCTGCCTGATTCACCCGGGACTCCATGGGGATGGGTATAAAACAGGTCACTAGGAGGACAAGTCCCAGGGCCGCAGCCACATATCTTCTCCCATCCAGCGGTGTAATGTCGTTCAGGGGCGGGGGATGGCTCACACCCAGTATCAGGATCAGCAGGCCGAAGATCAACCAGCCGATGTATATGGTGGACAGGAGCATCAATATCCCCAGCACCAAGTAAGCTACTATCACCGCCCGGTTTCCCAGCACGGCACGGGAAACGTGACCACCATCCAACTGGCCGGCGGGAAGGAGATTGATACCGGTGATGAAGAGCCCCAGCCATCCTGCGAACATCGTCGGATGCATCAGCAAGTCCCCCCCATTGGGGAACAGGGCCATCATGGCCTGCATAATAAGGGGCATGCCGAAGAAGGTCACCAGACCCTCCTGCCACAGGCCGGAGGTCTCCCCCGTGGACAGGGAGTATCCGATGATTAGGACCGGGATGGCAACTAGGAAGCCTCCGAAAGGGCCAGCCAGACCGATGTCCACCAAAGCCTTGCGGCTGGGCAGGGGCTCGCGTATGGAGATGAACGCCCCGAAGGTTCCTATCGGAGGAATGGAGGGTATGAAGAACGGCAGGGAGACCGATAGCCCGTAACGACGGGACATCAGGTAATGGGACAGCTCGTGCGTCCCCAATATTAAAAGCAGGGGCATAGCGAATGTCAAAGCCCCCCAGAGCAGATTGTCGGCCGACAGGATGGTGCCTTCCCCGCTGAAGGATGCCCAAAGCAGCGAACCTGAAACCACCGTGGTCACAAAAGTCAGCAGGAGCATCAGCTGGTTCATAGAGGCCGGCCGGGTCTTGCGGCGGGGGAGGCTCACCACGAAGACCGTAAACCGGCCTTGCTTATCATCCAAGGAGGCTACCATGCCCTTGGGGCGAAGCCGATGCCTTAGCTCTTCGAAGCTGGACTCCAAATCTGTCGGTGGCTCCACCACGAAAGCTAATCCTCCCCCGGTGGCGTAGGTCTCCTTGATCTGGAAATGGAGGGCCACCTCTCGTCGGACGTCATCCACCACCTCACGAGAAGAATTCATCGTCACCTCATGTCCATGCCGCATTATTAGTTTTCCCAGGCTTCTGGCAAATGGTTTTGAACTTGGAACAGGATACGGCGGCGTGAATCGGTTCATACAGCTTTTCCGTCTTGGCAACTGCCTGATGGGGATCGTAGGCCTGTTGGTGGCGGCTTTCATCGCCGTCGGTACAAGCATACCCGACAGTTGGTTCCAGCTATCGGTCGCCAGCATCAGTGTGGCCGGTTTCATCGCCGCTGGCAACACCCTCAACGACTATGTGGATCGGGAGGTGGACAAGCTGGCGCATCCGGAAAGGCCCTTGCCCTCGGGAAGGATAGAGCCTCAGACCGCCATTGTTCTGGCGGTCCTCCTCTTCGTGGCCTCCTTGGCCCTCTCGCTGCTCTTGAACCCACTGTCGGTGAGTATATTCTTCATCGCAACCCTGATGATGATCGCCTACGAGCTGAGACTGAAAGCATCCGGTCTGGCGGGAAACCTCACCATCGCCGTCCTAACGGGAGGCCTCTTCCTGCTTGGAGGAGCAGTGGTCGGAAGCATCGAGAACACCCTGGCCGCGGCCGGAATGGCCATCCTGGTATCGCTCGGCCGTGAGATTACGAAGGACATCGAGGACATGGATGGCGATGAAGGCCGGAACACTCTACCCATGCGCATCGGCAAGCGCAACGCCGGCATGGTGGCTATGGGATTCTTCATCCTTGGCCCTGTCCTTTCTCTAGAGCCAGTCCTGAACGGCATATTCGGGGTCGCTTACCTGCCCTTGGTCTTGGTGGCGGATGGAATATTTTTATATGATTCCTGGCTTCTTTTCCAGGACCCGCGTCGGGCACAGAAG
>JBFWLS010000040.1:0-6237 GCA_050251995.1 Candidatus Methanomethylophilaceae archaeon | reverse complement strand
GGTGCAGCGCACGCTCATGCAGCTCCTGGCAGAGCTGGATGGCTTCAAGCCCACCGCGGACATCAAGATCATCGGCGCTACCAACCGCCCGGACATCCTGGACGAGGCTCTGCTCCGTCCCGGCCGTTTCGACCGTATAATCGAGATCGGCCTCCCGGACTTCGATGGACGCCTGGAGATCTTCCGCATCCACACCAGCCGCATGAACCTGGACGATTCCTTGGACATCTCCAGTCTGGCGGTGCGCTCCGATGGCGCCTCGGGGGCGGAGATTAAGTCCTTGTGCACCGAGGCCGGGATGTTCGCCATCCGAGAAGGTCGGGATACTGTCACCATGGACGACTTCAACAAGGCCCTGCACAAGGTCCTGGAGCCAGGTACGTCAAAGACCAACCAGCCGGGCCTGATGTTTGCTTGAGCCTCAGTCCTCCTGGTCCTCGTCCCCGCCCCGGAAGACCATCTGCGCCATACTGTAGATGTCCTCCATCCCTAGTGATTCCAGGGAGGAGGCCGGCCTCATCTCCTGGTACACGCCTATGTTCTCCAGGGCCTTGAATAGCTCCAGGCCCATGACGGTCTGGGTGTTGATGTCATCGTCCAAGAGGTCCCCGTAGAGTGCGTAGGGATCCATGGACCAGAGGCGTATCCTCTCTATCTCATCCTCATCCAGGGTGTCCGATTTCGACAGGACGTTAATCACCGGCAGGGAGAAGCGGAACTGCACCAGGGCGCAGAGCATGATGTTGGAGACGAATCCGTTGGGGGTACGGGACAAAGCGGGGTCGGAGAGGAAGACGAACATGGAGTCTTCCCTCCCCAGGGCATCCACGATGACATTGGAGGAGGTCCGGAAGGCGAAGAGCTCCATCTGCCCCGGGGTGTCGATGAGCAGATAGTCGGATTTGAAGTCGTTCAGGATCGTGACCATCTCCTCCGTGTTCAAGGCCATGAGGTCAGCGGAGACGATCTGCGCCCCGTTGGGTCCCAACCCGTACTCGTCCATCACCTGGTCCAGATGCACCCATTCCCGGATGTCCACGTCCGCATGGTAGGGGACGGCGTCCGCTCCCGGGTCCAGGTTGAGGATGATGCTGTCCAGTCCGGCCAGGTCCATCCATTCCTTGAAGGCCTGGACCATTGTGCTTTTCCCACTACCAGCAGTACCGATGAAATACAATTTCTTCATTTTTGTTCCCCCCGATCATTCTTGAATGCGTATATCTTGCGAGGCAGGTCCATGCGGAAGCAGGCCCCCTGTCCTGGCACGCCCACCTCCTTTATCGTTATTCCGGTGATGTCCAATATGCTACGTACCAGGAAGAGGCCGTATCCACTGTTGTCCCCGTAGCCTCGGTCGAAGATGCGTTCCTTCTTGTCCTCCGGCACCCCCCGGCCGTCATCGGCGATGAACAGGCTGCCCCCTTCTTCGCTCTCCTGGAACCACACCCGGATTCGGCGGATCCCTCCCCCATGCATGAGGGAGTTGGCGAACAGGTTCACCAGCACCCGCTCCAACATCTGGTCCCCGAAAACCAATGGAAGGGGGCTGTCCACGCTCACCATGCCTTGGTCGATATCCAGCTCCTGCATGGCATTGCGGATGCATTCCTGGCAATCCTGCCAGGAGGGGGCGGTGGAACCAAGTTGCTGATAGGACCGAGTGAAGGTCACCTGCCGGTCCACGTTGCGCACCAGCTCCCGCATTCGGGACATTACTAAGTCCTGCTTCTCCGGCACCTCATCATAGAGGTCCAGATAGCCCATCATGGCTGTGAGCTGGTTGAGGATGTCATGGCGGATGATGCTGGTGAGCAGATGCAACTTGCGGTTGGTCTCCAGGACGGTTTCCAATATCTGGTCCGATGACTTCGGCTCCAAGGCCTCCTGCTGTAAACGGAGCACCCCCTTCGTCCTGCCTTCATGGTCTATGGATGGTATGTACATGACCTCTGTATCCTGACCTCCCTCTAAGAAGGTCTGCCGAACGATGCTACCGTCGTCCATGGACTGCTTCAGCCCACAGTCAGGGCAGGGGGCCTCTCGACCCTTGATGACCCGATGGCACTTGTCTTCCAGCGGGGGGTAGCGGTTGGAGTAGAGCATATTCCAGTCACCATCTATCATCTCCAGATGAAGGGGTGCCATCTCCAGAGCCCCGGTCAGCATGTCCCAGAGGGCCTTACCCTCCAAGAGGGTGCATCTCTGGGCATGGATGCATTTCATGCTCACCTGGACGCTGCCCTCTCCATCGGGCAGGAATATGCCATGATGCCAAACCGCCCCCTGCGGCCCATGCACACGGAACTGGGTTGTTCTCGGCTCGGAGTCACCCATGACGGCATGGATGATATTCTTTACGGAATAGAGGTCCTGGGCATCTACCTTCGGGATCAGCTTGGCGGCGGGGATCGAACTGCGACCGCTACCATCCAGACCGTCTTGTAGCAGGTGTTGCAATGACTCCTCCGCCGTTTCCTCCGCCATGGAGGAAGCACGTGCCGGGCATTGTTGCGTGGTGAGGATGTCGATCTCCGCCATCAAGGCGGCGAGCCAATCCTCGCTGCTCCCGGACCGTTGCATATAACGGTCGGCACCGGCATGCTGGCAATCCAGAGCCACGGACTCTTTGCCACGAGAGGTGATGATGATGAATGGGGTGGAGTCCCCTTGGGATCGCATTTGTCGCAGGAGCTCCGCACCATTCATGGCCGGCATGTCATAGTCGGAGACGATGACGTCATAGTTACGGGCCCTTGTTCTCTGCAAGGCTTCGACTCCAGAAACGACCGTATCAACCTCATAAGGACCCTGACGCTCCATATGCAGCCTGGCCACCTCCAGTATGTGGGCCTCATCGTCAACCATCAGTATGGACTTCAATGAAATCCCCCGTCAATATCCCCCTAAGGAGTATTAACCGCTTTGGCGTAAGTCCTTCCTGACCGTCAATTTTTAATCCTCACATCGCGAATGGTCAGCACATGCAAACCATCTGTCTTGACCGCCGGAACACCGCCATGCTGGGCATCGCCGGTGCCCTGCTGTTCAGTGCCATGTGGGTCATGGCTATCTACGCTGATGGAAACTGGGTTCTAGGAGCGGAGACTCTCAGCGACCTGGGGCACCCATCCCGGGCCGGCCACCCCATGTTCAACGCCGCGGCGGTTATAGCGGGGGTCCTGCTGACCTTCTTCGCCCTGGGCATGTACCAGTTGCACCAATCATTCCCATTAGGACGGACGGCCATGCTAGTGGCGATGGTGGCGTCCCTCTTCCTCATCGGCGTGGGCGTCTTCCCCATCCATGTGACCCCATATCACACCATCGTGAGCTACGCCTTCTTCGGCCTGATGATCCTGGCCCTGGCCCTGTGGGCGGCTCACGACTACGTCCGTGGTGGGCAGGCCCGCTACTACGCTGTGTTCACCGTTGTCTTGGTGACGATCAGCTTGGTGCTCCTATCCTTGGTGGAGATAGGGCTCGCAGAAGCGGTGGCCGTCATATTCATCATGCTCTGGGCTGTGGTGCAAGGACTGCGCATGCTTCGCTCCCGGGAAATTTGAGGAACGATAGGTGACGATGCGGGTCTGTCCTTTCATCCGAGGAATCCTCCAGGGAGAAGTCCATCTGTTGCAGGAGAAAGAAAAAGGAAGGGGTTTCAAAGGCTCTCCAGCTCGAACCAGTACTTCACTTCGTCGCTGTAGCCCATGAAGAGCATGGGCAGGAGCAGGACGATGAAGACCAGCGCGGCCAGGTCGCTGATGGCATCCATGTATGCCGCTGCCGCCACCAGTACCAGCTGCAGGAGCATGAAGGTGAAGGCCACCTCCCACTTCCACTGCGTGCCGCTGGTGAAGGCTCCGGCAATGGCCAAGAAGATCAACGCCACGCCCAGGTAGGCACCAATGATGATCATATCCCCTCCCTCGAAATAGTACATGGAGAGTGCCATGGATAGAAAGAAACCTATGAAGGCTGCATAGAACACCATTCTGGCTTGATTCGGTCTAAAGTCCATTTTGACACCTTTGCTGGTAATATCCATCTTCGTTTATAATCTGTTTCCCACCTTTTAGCAGGTCTCCGCCTTCAGGATGACCACATTCTCCAGAGGACGGTCTCGACGGTCCTTGGCCACCATGGCGATGCGGTCCACCACGTCCATACCCTCCACGACCTCGCCGAAGACCGGGTGCTTGGCGGCGGGATATGCGGAGTTGTCCCAGTCCAGATAGAGGTTGTCCACCAAGTTGATGAAGAATTGGCTGCCGCCGCTGTCCGGACGGCCGGTGTTGGCCATGGCTATGGTCCCACGCACATTGGAGTGCCCTTTCACGAACTCGTCCGGGATGTTATAGCCTGGACCGCCGGTGCCGGTGCCAGTGGGGTCCCCCCCCTGTACCATGAAGTCCTTGATCACACGGTGGAATATGGTGCGATCATAGAAACCGTCCATCACCAACCTGCGGAAGTTCCCAGCGGTGATCGGCATGTCATCATACAGCCGGATGGTGATCTCGCCCATGTTGGTGCGGAGCACAACGTTCCCCATTCTTTCCATGCTCGTCGCATGGTCATTAAGGCTAAAAGGGTTTACTCAGCTGTAGATTATACCCAGGTCCTCACGGTCCTCCTTCTCCACCTCGGAGGCCATGGACAGGTACTCGTTGGCGTAGCGTCGGATGGTCATCTCCCCAGTGATCACGGTTATGACGATGATGGAGAATATAAGCCCCATCCAGAAGAAAATCTCTTGGGCATATCCGGGGAAGAAATACAGGATGACCAGCAGGGCGGCGGATAGGTTGGCCTGAAGAATTGCAGGCCGCAGGGAGTTCAGACGGTCCACCTCCAGCATGATCATGCTTCCATAACCAACGGCGGACTGCACGTTCATCCACTCCCCCAGCATGGCAGGTGGTAGGATCCTGCGGTCCTTCTCCTCTATGGAACGCAAGAGACGGTAGCGGTTCATCTGCCTATGGGATGTCATAAGGGTGGATACCACGGTAGGTACGGAGAGTATCGCAAGTATGAGCGAGATGTAGAACACACCGTTGAAGAAGACCGTTTCTGTTATCATTCCGCTTTTCTCCCTTACGTTCTTGTCTCTTCGGTTTCAGATAGAACCCCTGTACCCAAATTTAGCCATGAGCAGGGCGCTTGCCACGAAAAGGGCAGCACTGAGCATCAGCGCAGGGGCATCGCTCAGCAGATGACGCACCGGGCCCTCTTGAGGGTCGACCTTGTCCAGGTGCAGGTCCCAGCTGTCATCCTCCTTTATATCGTGGATGTGGAGACAACCTTTTCGGAAGCTTCCCACACTACCTTTCATAGGCATGTAGAGCAGAGCTTCGTTCCATCCATCCGCCCGAGGGTCCCGGACCTTGGATTTGGGAATACGCATGTGTTTTCCGGGCGACAAGAAGCGAGCGAAGTCGTCCAAACTCTCCATGGTTGCAGATTGTGTTTGGTCCATAAATAAGAGACGGTGCTAATCAGGAAAGTAACTCCGAATAGAGAAAGAACAACAATTGAGGCATCAGGATTACATCTCGACCATCCGTATACTAATGAGGTCTGATGGAATCGACAATAGTCTATAATATTCATAGATTCAGTATCAAGCAGGTGTTATTCTGTCGATGATTGCGAACGATTCTGTAGCGTCCCAGCCCCAATACCAGTCCTTACGGAAGTGGAATATTGGGTTGGGCTTCTTGCACTTCGTACAAGCCCTAGTGATGCTGGTTATCAGCCTCGACATAAATGCGAGCCTACCGATACAGACCAACTTCCTCTCCTACACCGGGAGCGGCTTTGCACCGGTGACGGAGGTGGTGGTTAACCTGCCCATCGGTGCTGCGGTGTCCGCCTTCCTCTTCATGTCCGCCATCGCCCACTTCACCATGGCTTCCCCTTGGGCCTATCCATGGTACGCCCAGAAGCTGAGCGAGAAGATAAACTACATCCGCTGGTTCGAGTACTCCTTCTCGTCCTCCTGGATGCTAGTGATCATCGCCATGCTCTGCGGCATCTATGACCTGGGAACCTTGGTGCTGATATTCGGGTCCTGCGCGGTGATGAACCTCTGCGGCCTGCTCATGGAGATGCGCAACCAGGGCCGCGAGGAAGTGGACTGGACCCCGTTCTGGGTGGGCTGTGTGGCTGGCGTCCTGCCTTGGATCGCCATTATACTGTACTTCCTGGGAGCCCTGCTGAGTTCCAGCGGTGACG
>JBFWLS010000039.1:0-6239 GCA_050251995.1 Candidatus Methanomethylophilaceae archaeon | reverse complement strand
CCAGATGGGTGTCCGCGGAAGAGGACAAATGCTCCTTCAAGCGCACGACCTCCCTCAGCCTCCCTCCTAGAAGGTCTTCAGCTCTGTACTTTCTCCTTTTCTGTGCCTCGGACAATTCTCTGTATCTCACGCCCCTGCCGCTTTCGCCGAAACGGAAGAGCTCGGATTCGTTGCTTATCAGCAGCACCCGGGCATTGCTCAATCAGATCGAACCTCCTTCTGGGCCTTAGAGGGCTCAATCGATAGGTCATTGAAATACATCTAGTCATTTATTTGCCGACATGGTTAAATAAACACTGGTTGGATACTCTGAACGGTGATGTCATTACTGAATCAGAGTTGGATGTGAAACTGCCAAGTGGTCAAGAGCTAATCAGCACCTACCTGATACAGGTCGTCATATCGGCGGTCCTGGCTGTGCTACTGTGGTTGCTCGCTGATACTGTGAGTGCTGCGCGGTCGGTATTGTTTTTCTTCATGGATACCTTGGTGATGGTGCTGGTGGGTATGATGGTGACCTACGCTATCGTATCTGTGGTCAGCTCGGACGCCCTGGTGGCGAAGTTGAACGAGGCCGGCGTCTACAACAGCATCAACGACAACATCGGTTACGCCATGGTTATCAGCCTGGGCTCCATCCTGTTGAACCTGCTGTTCTATTTCAACTGGAACAACTGGTGGGGCAGCAGTGCCCTGGACCTGCTGAACTCGGCGCTGTTCCTGCTACTGCTGTTCATCTCCGTCCTGGCCTTGATGTTCTTCTTGACCGTGATCACGAAGCTACTGCAGATTTCCAAGTTGCGGGCGGCCTGATCCAATCTAGGACGTAAGAAAACCCTTTCCCTCACTTTTTCATCGAACCGAAACGGTAGGCGATGTTGCATCCGCCCTCATGTGATACCATGCACGGCCCCATGGGATTCTTAGGGTTGCATGCCCGGCCGAACATGGGGCATTCCTCGGATCGGATGAGGCCCCGCAGGACCTCACCGCAACGGCATCCGCGCAGCTCCTCGTCCATGGGTTCCAAGGCATCCAGGATGTCAGCGTGCACCTTGTTTGCGTCATGAGCCTGGAATTCCTCCTTGAGCCCCAGGGCGCTACCCGCAATCACAGGGAATCCTCTCCAGGCACGGTCCTCGGGCTGGAAAACCTTGTCCATGATCTCCAGCGCCTTGGGGTTCCCCTCCGGGCGGACCAGACGGGTGTACTCGTTCTCCACCTCCGCCCGGCCCTCATGCAGCTGACGCACCAGCATGTAGCAGGCCATCAGCAGGTCCAAGGGTTCGAATCCGGCCACCACCTGCGGCAGGCTGTAACGCTCGGAGAATGGCTGGTACACGCCAAGACCGGTGATGACACTCACGTGGCCAGGTTGGATGAAGCCGTCCACCTTGACCTCGCCCATCTGGAAGATGGCCTCCAGTGCCGGGGGCACGAGGCGGTGGCAACTGTAGATGGAGAAATTCTCTGGCACCCCTCTCAAAAGAGGGATGGCGGTGGTGGGGGCGGTGGTCTCGAACCCCACACCCATGAACACCACGTCGTTCTCCTGCTCCTGCGCCATGCGCACGGCGTCCTCGATGGAGTATACGATACGAACATCTGCGCCGTCGGCCTTGGCCTCGTCCAGGGAGCCTTCCGTGGTGGGGACCTTCATCATGTCCCCGAAGACGCAGATGGTCTTCCCCGCCTTGGCCAAAGCCAATCCAGCACCGATCTCGTTGCCGGTAGTCACGCAAACTGGGCACCCTGGCCCCTGGCGGATCTCCACACCCACATCAGCCAGGAGCTCCTCCAGGCCGAAACGGACCATGGTGTCCTGATGCGTACCGCAGACATGCATGAATCTATATTCCCCGCCATAGGATGCGATGGACTCCAGAATACGCTGGCCCATCTCACCGTCCCGGAACTTGAAACTCATTTCTCCACCACCCGCATGGAACGGACCGTGCAGCTCTTCCCAGAAACCACCTCCACCGTGCCTTGGCACTGTGGGCAGGAAAGCACTGGTATGGAGTTGTGGTACTCCTCATTCTGCATGTAGTCCACACCACCCTGGTAGCCGCAGGAGCGGCAGGCCACAGCGATGTCCTCATACTCGATGACCAGATTGGAGCCCTCGAGGGCGGTCCCCTTGGTGATGATATCGTAGGCGAAGGACAGCTGGTCCGCGCCTAGGTTAGTGAGCTCCCCGATGGTCAGGAAGACCTCCTCCACCCTCTCCACATCGTGTTTCTGCAACTGCCTCAGGACCGCCTCGACGATCCCGGCCATGACCGAGACCTCATGCATGAACCCGGAAAGGCAGGGAAGTATTTATTTACTGTCGGGCAACGGCGCCCCCCTCCAGACCGTGGCGGCATAGAGATAGGACGGCACATTCCTGGCAACGCTCCCGACCCGGCAGGCAGACCACCTGCCCATGACGCACGAGATAACGGTTTATGTCCCGCCACCTCTCCTGCGGCACCTGTGCCCGCAGAGCCGCCTCCGTCTCGTCCGGGGTCTTGGTGTCCACCTCCCCCATGAGGTTGCAGATGCGGTGCACATGGGTGTCCACGCATATGGCGTCCTGCCCGAAGCCGTAGGCCAGAACACAGTTGGCAGTCTTACGGCCCACCATGGGAAGCTGCAGAAGGGAATCCATGTCCGCCGGGACCTGCCCATGGGACTCATCCCGCAGATGTCGGCAGAGCTCCCGGATGGCTTTGGCCTTCTGTCGCGGGAAGCCCGCAGGTCGGATCAGCGACTCCAGCTCCGTGGCCTCCGCCTCCGCCATGGAGTTCAGGTCCGGGTAAGAACGGAAGAGCTGGTCAGCGGCACGACGGGTGTTCTCATCCCTGGTACGCTGCGAGAGCACCGTAGCGATGAGCACATGAAATGGGTCGCGGGGCCAGGATGGGGGTCCGCTCTGATCCGACCTTCCTGGATAAACGCCCTCCTGGTATAGACCGGAGAGGATGTCCAGGACGACGGTCATCTTGCTTTCAGCCATCTCAGGGCATCCCCTGCCAGGTATATGCTCCCTGTGACCAGGACGGTGCCTTCAGGTCCCGCCCTCTCGATGGCCTGAAGCATGGCGTCCGCGATGCATTCCTCGAAGCTAACGTCCTGGTTGAATGCGCCCATGACCTTGGCCAGACGGTCCGCGGCCATGGCCCTATCCGTGCTGGCTTCAGCAATGACAACGCCTTTCACCATCGGACCCAGGATGCGGCACATGGCCTCGGCATCCTTGTCCTGCAGGATCCCCAGTACCATCACGGTCTCTGACCCCAGATGGGGGATCTCCTGCGCCAAGGCCATAGCGCCGGAAGGGTTGTGGGTGGAGTCCAGGAATATGGCGGGATGCTCCCCAAACTGCTCCAAACGGGCTGGCCACCGCACCTCCCTCAAGCCGCTGCGCAGGGCATGCTCATCCACACGGGGGTGGTCCAGGACCCGCAAGGCCTCTATGACCAAGGCGGCGTTCTGCACCTGGTAGGCCCCCCGCAGGCCCAACTCGTAGCGCCGTCCCTCCCGCTGCACAACGGTCGGGCCGCGTTCCTGTACGACCTCTAGGTATGGGGGCTGCGAGACCTCATGCAGCCCAGAGCCTAACTCCTTAGCCCGGGCCCGAATGACCTCCAAGGCCTCGCCGCCGTTGCTGGTGACCACTGGCCTTCCCGCCTTGATGATGCCAGCCTTCTCAGAGGCGATGGCGGCTAGGGTACTGCCTAGGTAATGGCTGTGCTCCATATCGATGGAAGTGATGACGCTTACCTTTGGCAGGATGACGTTGGTGGCATCCAAACGGCCGCCCATGCCGGTTTCCACCACCACCATGTCCACATCGGAGCGGTGGAAGTGCAGGAATGCCATAACCGTGGTGACCTCGAAGAAGGTCAGCCTCTTGCCCTCCTCGGCCATGCGCAGCACGTGAGGTCGGAGCTCCGCTGCCAGGGACTCCACTTGCGTCCTCTCCAGCTCCCTACCGTCCACACGGATGCGTTCCGTGAACTCCAACAGATGCGGCGAGGTGTATAGCCCGGTGCGCAACCCAGCGTGACGGAGCACAGACTCCAGCATGGCGCAGGTGGATCCTTTTCCATTGGTGCCGGCGACATGTATGCATGTCAGCTCGAGGTGCGGGTCGCCCACGCGTCGCAAGAGCTCCACGGTGTTCTCCAGACCGAACTTGATGCCTTCCGCCTCCAGGCCGTACAGCCATTCCGTGACGCTTCGGTAGTCCATCCCGCTCATACCTCACCCCTCCGTGAGAGCTCCAGCACCAAGGAGCGCACGGTGGTGCCACGGCTCTTGGCAGCGGCCTTCATGGTGCGCATGGACCCTGAACCGTACTGGGCGGCCTTCTTCTTCCTCTCTGCCAGCTCCCCCAAGTCCATCATGCGAGCCACCTCCCGCAGCACCGCCTTGCGCACATCGCCGCTCATCTTCTCCTCCATGGGCATGCGTCGCACCATCTCCATCACCTTCGGGTGCAGGTATGGATATCGAACCTCTTTCTGGAAGCTGCCCGCGATGGCCTTCTCATGTGCCAAAGTCTCATTCATAAGCCTGGCCATGTCCGTGTCCATCTGCTGCGACCTCTGCTGGTCCTCCATGTCTACATAGCGGGCATAGCCGGCGAAGAGCTCGTCCGCGCCCTGTCCCCCGAAGAGGGTGGCCTCCCGGGCATGTTTGGACACGAAGTACAGAGGGATCTCGAACGATATGATGATGGGATTGACAGTCCCCGCGAGGTGACTGATGTGGCTGACGGCGTCCAGCAGCACCGGCTCCCGCACGATGATGGCTTTCCAGGGCAGGCCTAGGGCTTCTGCGCCCTCCCTGCCGGCATTGATGTCATAGGATTCCTCTGTGCCCACAGTATAGAGGGTGACCGGACAATGCTTGGCCAGCAATGCGGCCACTATGCTGCTGTCCAGACCTCCAGAGAAGAGCACACCGGCGCCCTCCGCGGGGGCCAATTCCGAGGCGGCCTTCTGCAGGCCGGCGAGAAGGTCTTCTGCATGGCTCATTTACATCTTCCTTGCATCAGGATTCCAGGGTTCTTATTTAACTTCTTAGAGGAATGCTTCAATGTATCGCTTGTTTCCAGACGAGAAAGCCTAAAGCGAGAGATTATTATCTGAAACACCAATCTATGCGTGATAACAATGGACAATGTAACCAGGATCGGGGTATCTATCGAGCCAGAGCTTTTGGATGAGTTCGATGATTTGATCATCCGCAAGGGTTATAGTAGCCGTTCAGAGGCCCTCCGGGACCTGGTCCGGGATGCCTTGGCAGAGCAGGATTGGAAGAACCCCGACCAGTACATGGTGGGCACCATCACCATCATCTACGACCACAACACCGGCAACATCTCTGAACGGCTGACGGAGTTGCAACATGCTAGCAACAACCACATCAGCACCTCCATCCACGTGCATCTGGATCACGATCGTTGCATGGAGATACTCCTGGTCAGCGGCACCCTGAAGGAGCTGAAACAACTGGCAGACCAAATCTCCTCTGTGCGCGGCGTGCTGCGAGGACGCCTCACTATGGCCTCACCCACCACCGCCAACATCCATCATGTGGGCCACCGGCACACAGTCTGAGTGTAAGAGATACATTATTTATAATCCGTACCGGTTGGTCGCCAGCGATGAAAAGGCTCGTCATCACGGAGAAGTCCAACGCTGCCAGGAGGATATCCACCATACTGTCCGATGGCAGCTACAAGACGGAAAAGGCCGGCAACACCCCGGTACTGAGGTTCCAGTCTGGAGAGGATGAGTACGCGGTCATCGGGCTGAGGGGGCATATCATCGAACTAGATTACCCGGAGGCCTTCAACGATTGGCGCAGCGTGCCCCCAGAGGACCTGGTCTACGCCCCGCAGGAGAAAGTGGTCAAGGCCAAGGGAATCCTGGACACCATCCGGCAGGAGGCGGAGGAATCGGATGAGGTCATCATCGCCACCGATTACGACCGGGAAGGAGAGCTCATAGGCTTGGAGACCGTCCGTCTGGCCGGGGTACCGCGGGAAAAGACCCGCAGGGCCCGTTTCAGCGCCCTCACCAAATCCGAGGTGGAGAGCGCTTTCCAGAACCTCAGCCTACCCGACGAGCGCCTGGCAGATGCCGCCGAGGCCCGTCAGGTCATCGACCTCGCCTGGGGCGCGGTCCTCACCCGTATGGTCTCGCTATCCTCGGGACAGCTGGGCCGTAACTTCCTGTCCGTGG
>JBFWLS010000038.1:0-6296 GCA_050251995.1 Candidatus Methanomethylophilaceae archaeon | reverse complement strand
ATGACTCCTTGGACAACATGGAGGAGGCCACCGTCACTTTCCAGGTGGTCCTTACCACAGTCTCCGCCCGCGACCCGGAGGGCCAGAGCGTTCCCTCCGGCAACACCAAGGTCTCCTTGCTCCTGGACAAGGCTCCGGGGATCATCACGGTGCAGGTCAACGGCGTGGATGCCGTGTACAGCGTGGAAGGTAACTATGTGAACATCAGCTTGGACCTTATGGCTGATACGGTCTACAACGTGTCGGTCACCGGCACCGGAGCGGATGGCAGCGAGATCGTTGGCGGTGAATGGCAGTTCCACACCGAGGTGGAGACCCTGGGTGCCACAGTGGTTTTGGCCGCCGCCCTGATGACCACGGCGATGGTGTTCGTGCTGGTGCGACCCCGGGGCCGTCGTTTCTGAGCAGTTACGGTGCGGCACCGGAAAGCATGATATACCGCAAAGACATCGAACAGACATGCATCACGGCGGGGTGGAGTTCAACGTCCCCAAGGAACTGGGAGCGAGGGACAGCCAGCGCTGCGTGGTATGTAAAGGTTCGAAGCTCCTCTGCGGCAAGGAACGCTGCCCGCTGATGATCAAGTTCTATTCCCAGTCGCGCAGCATGCCGATGATGGAGGCCAAAGAGATCGCCGGCAGCAGCCCTCCCGCGGTCTTCGTAGGCCGTTATGGCTATCCCAAGGTGGAGATCGGCCCCTTGCTGCCTCCTATCCACGGTGACACCACGGAGATGGACACCCCGGAGATGTGGGGCGGAAAAGGCATAGACGAGATCGTGGATTTCCGATTCCGTCTCATCCGTGGCAAGCATCGTATCGATGCCCGCGACTTCCGTTCCGGCGGCCGCATGGTGGACCAGGTGCAGGAGCTGGCTCTGACCCGCGACCCTCTGGACATCGAGGCCTCTTTCCGTCAGAAGCCCCGAGGGCGGGTGATCCTGGACGACGAGGTGCAGCCCTTCGGGCCATCGGCGCAGCTGGAGAAGATGCGTAGCGGCAACGGCTACTTCCATCGCGACCTGGAGAAGGTCTTCTACGACACCGACCAACGGGCCGTGGAGGCGGTCACGGACCTGTACCGCAAGGGAACGCTCATCTCGGAGATACAGAAGGCCTTCTCCGTAGGCACCATGGGCGTGGGCAAGCGCCGTCGATTCGTCCCCACCCGTTGGAGCATCACCGCCGTGGACGACATGATCGGCAAGGACATGTTGGGCATCACCCGTTACCAACCCACCATAGACGATTTCCGCATCTATCACTGGGAGGCCCTTGACAACCGTTGGCTGATCCTCTTCCTGCCCTGCTCCTGGCGCTACGAGCTCATCGAGGCCTGGTATCCCAACACCACCTGGAACCCATCCGGACGGGAGATCTACCTCATATCCGACCATGAGTTCTACGATGGCCGCAAGGACTACGCCCACATCGGTGGCTGCTACTATGCGGCCCGCATGGCCGTGAACGAGCTCTTGATGGAGGAGGGCCGGCAAGCAGGGGTGGTTATTTTCCGGGAGGCGCACCCCGGTTACGTTATGCCAGTGGGGGTATGGAACGTACGGGAGAACGTCCGGACGGCACTGCAGACCCTGCCCTACCGCTTCGACTCCCTGGAGGGTGCCCTGCAGCACCTGGACTGCAGCATGGACATCCCCCGCAAGAGATGGATAGCCAACTCTGGCATCCTCAAGGACTGGCTGACGCAAAGGAGGTTAGATGACTTTTATTGACTCCTTCCCGTCTCCCTCCTGGGACGGCCCCTTCCGTATGGTGGGTTGTCAGAAGGCCCTCAGCCCCTCTCGTCTCCCGGGCATCGATTGGGCCTTGAACCCCTACAGCGGCTGCGCCCACCTTTGTCGCTACTGCTTCGCCCCCGAGCTCACACACATTCCCTGGGAGGAGTGGGGCACGGTGCGGGTTAAGAGAGGCATCGCATCCAAGCTGGATCGGGAGCTCATAGGCCTCCGCGGGGTCATAGGCATCGGCACCGTAACCGACCCTTGGCAGCCGGCGGAGGCGCGCTTCCTGAACACCCAGTCCTGCCTGCGGCGCCTGGTTTCCCGCCCCGTGGGGGTGCACTGCCATACCAAGTCCGACCTGGTGTTGCGGGACCGGGAGCTCTTGGCGCAACTACGGGCGGAGGTGGGGGTGACCATCACCTCCTTGCACGAGGAGGCATCCTCGCATATGGAGCCCGGGGCGCCTTCGCCTTCCCGCAGGCTGATGGCCCTGAAGGAGCTGCAGGCCACAGGGGTGGAGTGCTACGCCCTGGTGGGTCCGGTGCTCTCCGTTCTGGAGGGAAAGGAGGAGGAGCTTGTGCAGGCGGTCATAGCCACCGGCGCCCATCGTCTGATGCTGGATGCCCTGAATCCCCGTCCGTTGCTCTCGTCACGTTTGGCCGCCGCCGGTCTGCATCCCTCCCCTTCCGCTTTGGATGCCATCCGGCGATTGGCGGAGGAGGCCGGGATGGAAGTCATGGACGCCTTCTGAGCGAAACATGGGCCATGCATCGTATATTTTTGAAAACCTTAATATAGAAGAACAAAATTACCAAAGATAGCAAAAGGAGAGAATCCACCATGTATGGTATGGGAAACAGCCAACAGCCGATTATAGTCCTGAAAGAAGGAACTGAGAGAAGCAAGGACAAGGAAGCCCAATTCAACAACATAGCCGCCGCCCGCGCCGTGGCCGACTCTGTACGCTCCACCCTGGGGCCAAAGGGCATGGACAAGATGCTGGTGGACTCCATCGGCGATGTGGTCATCACCAACGACGGTGTGACCATCCTGAAGGAGATCGATGTGCAGCACCCCGCCGCCAAGATGGTGGTGGAGGTGGCCAAGACCCAGGACGATGAGTGCGGTGACGGCACAACCTCAGCTGTGGTCATCGCCGGAGAGCTCCTGAAGTCCTCCGAGGACCTCATCGATTCCGACATCCACGCCACCGTAATCGTGAACGGTTACAAGCTGGCCGCTGCCAAGGCCGTTAAGGTCCTCAACGAGATCGCCATCGATGCCCGTGACGATGAGGTGCTGAAGAAGGTGGCCATGACCGCCATGACCGGCAAGTCCGTGGGCGACATGAAGGAGTACTTGGCCTCCATATGCGTGGATGCCGTGAACGCCGTGGTGGACGAGACCAAGGTGGATGCGGACAACATCAAGATAGAGAAGAAGACCGACGGCACCATAAAGGACTCCTATATGGTGCAGGGCCTGGTGGTGGACAAGCAGCGTGTGCACCCCCGCATGCCCAAGGTTGTGAACGAAGCCAAGATAGCCCTCGTCTCCACCGCCCTGGAGATCAAGAAGACCGAGGTGGATGCGCATATCAGCATCAGCGACCCCAACTCCATGGGCGCCTTCTTGGCTGAGGAGGAGTCCACCTTGAAGAAGCTGGTGGAGGCCATCAAGGCCACCGGTGCCAACGTGGTCTTCTGCCAGAAGGGCGTGGACGACTTGGTGCAGCACTACCTGGCCAAGGCAAACATCTTCTGTGTCCGCCGTGTGAAGCAAAGCGACATCGAGGCCATTGCCAAGGCCACCGGTGCCAAGGTTGTAGGCAACGTCAAGGAGATGAGCGCCACCGATCTGGGTTACGCCAAGACCGTGGAGGAGAAGAAGGTCGGCGACGAGGACATGACCTTCATCACCGGCTGCAAGAATCCCAAGGCGGTCTCCATCATAATCCGTGGCGGCACAGAGCATGTCCTGGAAGAGGTCGAGCGTGCCATGCACGATGCCATCCGGGTCATTGGTGTGGCCTACGAGGAGGGCAAGGTCGTCGCTGGTGGCGGCGCTCCGGAGGTAGAGGTGGGCCTCAGGCTCTCTGACTACGCTTCCTCTGTGGGGGGCCGTGAGCAGCTGGCCATCGAGGCTTTCGCTAAAGCCATGGAGGTCATACCCTGGACCCTGGCCCAGAACGCCGGTCTGGACGCCATAGATGTAATCATCAAGCTGAAGAACGCGCATGAGACGGAGAAGAACGGCAAGTACTACGGCGTGGACCTCAACACCGGCGAGGCCGTGGACATGCTGGCAGCCAATGTCATCGAGCCCTTGCGTGTCAAGGTGCAGGCCATCAGCTCCGCCGCCGAGGTGGCGAACATGATCCTTCGCATCGATGATGTCATCGCCGCTCGTCGCGCTCCCCCAACTAACCCTATGGGAGACCCCAACATGGGCGGTCCTGGCATGAGCGGCATCGGCGGCATGATGTGAGTGCCAAAACCAATTCCCCCCCTTTCTTTTATTTCTTCCTCGAGTCCTCATTTTATTTTGTCTGACGATTGTCAGATAGGTTAAAATACGAATCCGGCCAATATTCCGTATCGCTTCGGATGTGACATCATGAGGGCGGCGATATACACCAGGGTCTCCACCGAGGACCAGGCCAAGGAGGGTTTCTCCCTGGACGCCCAGCTTAAGAGGCTGGAGGCCTACTGCAAGGCCCGGGGATGGACCGTTGCCGGCCGCTATGTGGAGGAGGGTCAGTCCGGGCGCAACATCAAGCGACCCGCCTACCAGGCCATGATGGATTCCATGGATGATTGGGACCTCATACTGGTGATGAAGATGGATCGCATCCATCGGAACTCCGTGAATTTCACCTTCATGATGGACGAGCTCCGTCGTCACGGCAAGGAGTTCAACTCCCTGCAGGAGAGCTTCGACACCACCACGGCCATGGGCCGTTTCGTCATGGACATCATGCAACGCATCGCCCAACTGGAGAGCGAGCAGGTGGGGGAGCGGGTGCAGATGGGCATGGAGCGCAAGGCACGTAGCGGCCAAGGCCACCTGGGGTCCGGTCATCCATATGGCTATGTGTACCGCCAGGGGGAGTTGCAGGTCTTGGAGGATGAGGCCTTGGTGGTGGAACGGATCTTCGGTCTGCGGGAGTCCGGGAACTCGTATCAAAAGATCGCCGATACGTTGAACGGATGCGGCATTTTATCCAAGAAGGGGCTGCGATGGAGTCGGCAGGCAGTATGGAAGATCGTTAACAACCCCCTGTACAAAGGCTATCTACGATGGAACGGCATAGTGCGCAAAGGCTCCCATCCTGCTCTCATCGGCGGAGACGTGGCATCCTCCAACGGGGAATGATGCCCCATCTACGGATTGCCAGGTCCCAGTTATTCCGTAGTATGGATATCGTTAAGTAGTTATACAGAAGAAATTAATACACAACCATGGCAACCCCCGGGAATAACAAAACCAAGACCCTGGTCTTCTTGTTCGCGTTCGTCATGGCTATGTCGGCCTTCGCTGTTTTGACGCCTGTGACGGAAGCTGCGGACAATGAAGCCCCAGATTGGTCCGAGGGCGATGGCGTGGCCGTGTCCATGTCCGTCGACTTCATGGACCTTTACAACGCTCAGCAGGATAATTTCAGTGCTGCCATCGAAGAGTTGTTGATGGATTTGGATGAAGAAGCGGTGGAATTGGATGACCTCAGCATAACCCAAGCCAGCGCCAGAGCGGTGGTGATGCTGGAAGTGACAGAAGTGACCAGCACCAGCTATTCCATTGTGCAGATGGCGGCATTCGAGGTGAAGTTGGGTGGTAGCGTGACCTGGAAGTCCATGCTGCCGGACGCAGGCAGCTATGACGACGACGTACAGGCCTGGGCGAACGTCTCCAACAAGACCGTCAGCGCCTCTCTTAACCTTGTCCTTGGCGTGTCGGAACAGCTGACACTGGTTTTGGACAAGCAGAGCATGGCCCTGCAGAGCATCACCCTGCGTCTACAGCCCGCCATCGACCTGCGCATTTCCGGAACCGGAATCCCAGACATGGGATATGAGGATGGAGATGACAACACCACCACCTATGATGTATCCTACGGTACTCTTGATGCCAGGCTGGTGATGAACCCGGCCTTAACCCTCTCAGCGGGCTTTGATCCCTACTTCAATCTCTTCAACCTCCCCAACCCGGATGCTGATAATTGGAGCACAGAGACCGAGAACGTGACCATCAGCGCCGCTCTCAGCGGTTTCATAGATGTCGGTGTCAGCGGCACATCGAATCAGGCTGTGGAGGCAAACACCACGCTCGACCAATTCTTCGATGATGTGCCAGCTGGGGTCACGGGTCTGAACGGATTCCCCGTCGACCTTTCTCAAGTCACCATACCGGCCAGTGTGTTCGATGAGAACAACACCATCGGCATCACCAATGGTGCCATCCCTGACCAGGTGATACCAGTGCCTCAGATCAACATGACCAGCACTGGAAACACGACCAGCGACCTCTCCGGGATCCTGGACGAGTTCACCGTCTAC
>JBFWLS010000037.1:0-6404 GCA_050251995.1 Candidatus Methanomethylophilaceae archaeon | reverse complement strand
GGCAAGGATGTATCTTAAGCAGATTGAGCTAGAGAACTTCAAGTCGTTCGGTGGGAAGCTCACCATCCCGCTCATGGAAGGCTACATCGCCGTCACTGGGCCGAACGGCTCAGGAAAATCCAACATCTCGGATGCCATCCTCTTCGTGCTGGGGCCCCGCAGCTCCAAGGCCATCCGAGCCGGGAAGCTCAGCGACCTCATTTTCGATGGCGGCAAGAGCAAGAGCCCCTCCACCTATACCAAGGTCTCCCTGGTTTTTGACAACCAGGACCGCCTCATACCCTGGGATGCGGATACGGTTAAACTTACCCGACTGGTGCGCCTCTCACAGAACGGGGAGACTTATAACTCGTACTTCTACGTCAACGACAACAAGTCCTCCCTCACCGAGTTCGACAACATACTCTCCAGTGCCCGCATCAGCGCGGACGGCTACAACTTGGTACAACAGGGGGACGTTACCCGCATAGTGGAGATGGGCAACATCGAACGCCGTAAGATCCTGGAGAACATCTCCGGCATCTCCCGTTTTGATGGGGAGATCGAGCGCGCCCAGAACGAGAGACGTCAGGCAGAGGAGAACATCGATCGCATATCCATAATAATCGACGAGCTGGAGAAGCAGCTGCAGCAGCTGGAGGAGGAGCGCCGGGCGGCCATGGAATACATCCAGGTGCGCTCGCGCTTGGAGATGGCCAAGGCGCAACTCTCCCACAAGACACTGGAGGTCACCCTGACGGAGGCCAACTCCATACAGGAGCAGATAGAGGCTTACGACCAGGATATCCATAGGCTTCTGGAGGAAAAACGTCAGGCCCACCAGGAGATGGAGGTATTCCAGCAAGAGGTCCAGGCCCTGGAGGGAGAGATCGAGCTCAAGGGCGGCCAGGAGTACCGGGACCTGAAGGAGGAGATGAACTCCGTACGAGTCGAGCTGGCCAGGCACAAGGACCGGGAGGAGAGGTACCAGGAGGACATCGAGCGATCCCAGCAGCTGCAGGAGGAAGTCAGGGGGCAGCTGCAGGATCTGCAGGGACAGGAGTCCACCCTGGCTTTGACCATCCAAGGGCTGGAAGAGGCCCTGACCCAGAAGCGCTCGGAACTGGGGTCAAAGCGAGAGGAGCTGTCCCAGCTGCGTGCCACCATCGAGGGTCGGGGAGACGACATCGCCCGGATCCAGAAGGAGATCTCGGACCTGGAGTCGGAGATATCCCACTTGGACGGCGAGGAGAGGGAGCATCTGATGGAGATATCCCGCATCCAGGTGCGCTTGGAGGAGCTGGAGTTCCAGATGGCCGCTCTAGAGGAGAGCCATCGCAGCGCCGAGTTCGAGCTGGGTGACGCAGAATGGAACTTGAAGGAGATGCGCTCCGGCGAGGGCAGCTCCGGCAAGCGTCTGCAGGAGCTCAGCGTACTATTCCACGAGAAACGACGAGAGCATCAGGAGAGGGAGGCGGAAGCTCAGGACCTGGAGCAGGCCATCCGTCGATTGGGACGGGAGCTGGAATCGCTTAAGGCCCAGAAATCGGCGGCGGAGAACCTGGAGAAAGGATACAACCGCGCCGTATCCAGTATCCTGCAGTTGCGCGACGAGGGTCGCATCGACGGAATCCACGGCACCGTGGCCGAGCTGGCGGAAGTGGACAAGGATTACGAGACCGCCTTGAACGTGGCTGCGGGAGGGCGCATGCAGGCCGTGGTGGTGGACGATGACGAGGTGGCATCGCAGGCCATAGAACATCTGAAGCGCAACCATCTGGGGAGGGTGACCTTTCTGCCTCTGAGCAAGATGAGGGACGGGCGCCCCCGTGCCAAGGCCATCATGATAGAGAAGGACTGCATAGGATACGCCATAGACCTCATACGATTCAAACCCCAATACCGGGCCGCCTTCTGGCACGTCCTCTCCGATACTTTGGTGGTGGAGAGCCTGGGGCAAGCCCGGTCCCTCATGGGCGGCGTGCGCCTGGTGACTATGGCCGGGGAGGTCCTGGAGACCTCTGGAGCGATGGTTGGAGGTACCCTGGACCGGGGCAATATCCGTTTCGGTGCGGCTTCCGAGGACAAGCTGGAGGCTACCAGGGTGGAGCTGTCCAAGGCCACGCAGGCGGAGTCTGACCTGCGGCTGATCCTGCGGGACCTGGCGCAGGAGATGAAAGGCCTCGAGGATGAGATCCGCTCCCTGCAGGGCAGCAACAGCGACACCCAGGCGGAGTTGCGACGCTTGGAGTTGCAGAGGGATTCCTGGAAGGAGAAGAGGGACGGCCTGAAAGCGGAGATCAAACAGAAGAGGGGGGCTCTGGAGTCCACCAGGAAGGAGGAGTCCCGCATCCAAGGTCTGTTACGTACGGTTCAAGAGGACATCAAGCACCAGCGTCAAAGCCTGGATGGGAAGAGAAAGGAGATGTCCGACCTGGCTCCTGGGGATGTGCAGGATTCCCTGCAACGATTGCAGGACGATATCATCGCCCTCAGCACCGAGGTCGGCGACCTGGAAGGGGACGTCAAGGGTCTGAGGGCTGAGAGGGCCGGCCTGAACGCTCGTTTGGCGGAGTTACAGGAGGACATGGATCAGTCCCAGAGCGATCTTGAGACCTGGCAGCGGGGCTTGGAGGAGAGCCGTGAGAAGCATGCCGAACACCAGGTGCACCTGGAGGCGTTGAAGAAGATAGAGGCCTCCATGGAGGGCGAGGTGAGGGAGCTGCGGAGCAAGCGCGACCTGGCCTACCAGTCCAAGGTCGGCAAGGAGAAGGAGAAGGAACAGATCGAGGACCGCATCAACACCAAGAGGGACTTCCGCATCGGTCTGCAGACCAAGGCCTCCTTGGCGGAGGAGAGGGCGGAGCAGATCCGTCAGGAGATCGCCCTCATCGACATGGATGTAGAGAGGCCTCTGCCTTCCATGGAGGAGTTGAAGCGGACCATCAAAGGGGCGGAGAACAAGATGAGCCAGATGGGTGCTGTCAACCTCCGCGCTATAGAGGATTACGATACCAAGAAGGAGCGCCACGGACGCTTCTTGGGCGAGATATCCCGTCTGGAGCAGCAGAAGGCGGAGCTCTTGGAGCTCATGCAGTCCTTGGAGCGGGAGAAGGAGATCATATTCCGTCAGGTGTTCCAAGCCGTGGACGCCAATTTCCGCAACATCTATGCGGAGCTCTCCGGCGGCGGGGAGGCCTATCTCTCCCTGGAGGACGAGGACGCCCCATTCGAGGGGGGGATGCTCATCAAGGCCAAGCCCAAGAACGGCAAGATGCTGCGTCTGGAGGCCCTCAGTGGCGGAGAGAAGAGCCTCACCGCTCTGGCATTCATATTCGCCATCCAGGAGTACCAGCCCTCCCCCTTCTATGTCCTGGATGAAGTGGACATGTTCCTGGACTCCGTGAACGCGGAGATGGTGGCCCGGCGGGTGCAGAAGAGCGCCAGCAAGGCCCAGTTCGTGCAGGTCTCCCTGCGCAAGGTCACCCTAGGGAAGGCCGAGCACCTGTTCGGGGTCACCCGTCAGCCCAACGGGGTGAGCAAGGTAATCATCCAGCCGGACATGGCCGCCATCGGCGGCTACGAGTCCGGCCCCCCAGTGGAGTTGAAGACATGAGCAAGGAAGCAGAGACGGAGGCGGTGCTTAACCACCTGCTGTTCCACAGAGCCCTCATCGACGAGGAGGACCACGACGACCGGAGGATGGACCGCTATCTGGAGATATTGTCCGAGGCCGAGGAGGGGGAGACTTTGACCGACCCTTTGGACGAATCCATACGCGCCGTTTTCCATCTGGTCCTGAACCAGGGCTTCGACCCCTGGGACATCGACCTCATGGAGTTCACCCGCTTATACGCTGGTAAGCTCAAGGACGAGGAGGTGGACCTCATCGTGGCCGGCAAGCTCGTCCACATGGCCTGGAGCGTCCTGCGCCTGCAGTCGGAGGAGACCCTGCTGGAGAACGACAGAGAGGAGCTATACTTCTTGGATTGGGACACCGAGGGATGGTGCGAGATGGAGGAGATACCGAGGCTCACGGCCCCGGAGGCCCTCAAGGAGTCCGTGCGACGCATGCCCACCCGGCCCGTGTCCTTGATGGAGCTCCTGGACGCCTTCGAGGAAGCCCGCAACGAGGCGGAGATGGCACAGGTGCGGGAGCGTAGCCGCACGGAGCTGAAGTCCCGCCCAGCCAGGAATTTCCGCAACAACGCCCATGAGGAGGACATGGAGAAGGACGTGGAGCGAACTTGGGAGAGGGTGCAGATGATAGGTGCCGGTCCCATATCCATGGCCGACCTCTTCACGAACGACCCCAAAGAGAACATCTCCACGTTCCTAGCCGTCCTCTACCTGGTTCGCGATGGGCGTCTGGCCTTATGGCAGGACGACCTGCCGCACGGTGAGATATACTTGGAGATGAAGGTGGACTGGGTCTCCGGCAGGTTGGAGAACGCTCCCCAGGCCGAGATGCGTGACAAGAAGACGGTGATCTGAGTTGCAGGAAAGTTCCATCGTGGAGGCCATCCTGTTCTCTGCCCCTGAGGCGTTGGGGATGAAGGAGTTGGGAGAACTCACCGGGCTGACAGCGGCGCAGCTGCGTAAAGCCTTGAAGGAGCTGGCTCAGGAATATGAGGAACGTGGCTCTGCTCTTTGCATCCTCCGCACCGATGGGGCATACTCCCTACAGCTGCGGGAGGAGTACCGGGAGCAGGCGTGGAAGGTGTCTCCGAAGCAGATCTCCGATGCTGCCCTGCGCACCGCCGCCCTTATTGCCTACCATCAACCGGTCACCCAGAGCGAGCTGGTCCGGAGTCTGGGTTCGCGGGTCTACGATGACGTGCGACTATTGCGGTCCCTGAACCTCCTGTCGGTGCGAAAGGTGGGGCAGACCCTGGAGCTGAGCACCAACCGCCGTTTCGCGGAGTACTTCGGTATCGAGACCAAGGGGAAGAAAGGGGTGAAGGAGTGGATGGAGAGCCATATAACCCCGTTGCCATGAGGGCCCATTAATAAATTATAAATCGTTGTTCATGATAGGTGGTACTGATACCCATGGTTATGCCTCTCGCTTTATTGGAGAAATCCATAGACAAACGCATTACCCTGCTTCTCAAGGACAACCGTACCTTGGAAGGCAAGCTCACCGGATACGACGACTACATGAACATGGTCCTGGAGGATACCAACGAACGCACCTCTGACGACCAGGAGAGGAGACTCGGAGTGGTCGTCCTCCGTGGCAACAATGTAGTCAGCATATCCCCGCTCTGAGGCAGTTATCTTATGAAGGCCGTCATATTGGCCGGCGGCTTCGGCACCCGACTCCGGCCTTTGACCAATCGGATCCCCAAACCTCTGGTTCCTTTGTTGGGAAAGCCGCTGGTCATGCATATAATAGACCGGTTACCATCCTGCGTGGACGAGGTGATCATGGCTGTGAACTACCGCCGTGACGATTTGGAGGAGTACTTCCAGACCCACGACACAGGCGTGGACGTCACCCTGGTGGACGAGTCCGTGCCGTTGGGCACAGGGGGGGCGTTGCGGAACCTCCGTCAGCATATCGATGACACGTTCCTGATGTTCAACGGCGATGTGGTGAGTTCGCTGGACTTCATGTCCCTCCGTCGTTTCCATGAGCAGAAGGGGGGCATAGCCACCCTCTCTTTGTGGGAGGTTGACGATCCCCAGGCCTTTGGGGTGGTGGATCTGCAGGAGGATGGGCGCATAGCCCTCTTCCAGGAGAAGCCCGCCCCCGGGGAGGAGGTTTCCAAGCTCATAAATGCCGGAGTCTATATTTTTGAGCCGGAGATCGTCCAGTACATACCCGAAGGACATGTCAGCCTGGAGCGGGAGGTTTTCCCCCACGTTCTGGATCGTGGCATGTACGGGCATCTGTTCCAGGGTTTCTGGGTGGACTGCGGCACCCGCGTCAGCTACCTGCGGGCGCAACAGGCCCTACTGCATACGGTGCACGGGGTCTCCAGGATGTGTGTCTCGCCATCTACGGTCCATTCAACTGAACTGGGAGAGAACGTCTTCATCGATGCGGCCACGGTCTTGGATGGCACCTGGGTGGAGAACAGTGCCATACTATCCGGGGTCACTGTGGGAAGGGGATGCCGCATCCGCAACAGCATCATCGGACCAGGTGAGAATATAAAGGATGACGCTGACATCTATGATGAGATTGTCTGCAGTATATAGTCTATATAGTCTATATACGCAGATGATAAATACATAATCCGTTGTCTGTGGTTGGACGGAATCCCATGTCGATCCTGAAGACCGTAGATGAGATATCCAGCAAGAACAAGGTCCGCAAGGGTTGGTTCGGTTTCATTTTAATATTCTTCTTGGTATTCATTATCTTCCCATCTATATACGTGCTCCTCTTCGGCATCTCTGATTGGCAGACGCTGCAG
>JBFWLS010000036.1:0-6442 GCA_050251995.1 Candidatus Methanomethylophilaceae archaeon | reverse complement strand
CGCAGCTACAGTGGGTAGGAACCTCACCAAGGAAGGCTGGTTCATGGCCACCAGTACGTGGGGGTTGTCGATAACTGGAGAACCCACCTCCTTGCCTGCCAAGACCACGGCGCAGGAGGCCGAACCACCTCTCTGCTCCGGACCATAGCTAGGGAACCAGGAGACAAAACGCCCGGAGCTACTGGCGGCCTTGGCGATCACCAGACCAAGGCTGAGCACTCCTTGTCCTCCGAAGCCGGAGAACTTCATCCTCCACTCCGGGAACTCGGGGTCATGCACGGCATCCTTCCCTCCCTCATCTGGCACAATCAACTCCTGGACAGGGAGGTGCATGGGTGGATAATGACTGTGCATGGGCTCGTCCAGGTCACGGAAGCGTTGCAGGGGGAACACCGCCTCCATCTGTTCCGTGACGAACTCTGCCGCCTTCACAGCGTCGGTGTGCATATTAGTGGGGCATGGAGACAGTATCTCCACGAAGGCAAAGCCTTTCCCCTCTTTCTGTATCTCCAGGGCACGACGGATGGCCTTCTTGGCCTGCATGATGCGCTTGGTGTCCGCCACCGAGACCCTCTCTATGAAACGGGGGGCATCCAATTGGTCGAAGATCTCGCAGACCTTCAGGGGGCTACCCATCTGCGTGATGTCGCGGCCGCGGGGGGAGGTGGTGGTCTTCTGGTCTGGCAGGCTCGTGGGAGCCATCTGACCCCCGGTCATGGCGTAGAGGGCGTTGTTGACAAAGAACAGGGCGAAATGCTCCCCACGGTTAGCGGCTTGGAAGGCATTGTTGAATCCAATGGCGCCCAGATCCCCATCGCCCTGATAGGCGATTACGTACTTGTCTGGCAGCACCCGGCTCAGGCCGGTAGCCACCGCAGAGGCGCGACCATGCGGAGCAGCGACGTTCCCGCAATCCAGATAGTAGTAGCAGAAGGCGGCGCATCCCACCGGGCTGACGAAAACAGCATCGTCCTGCATGCCCATCTCGGCCATGGCCTCGGCGATGAGCTTCTGTATGATGCCGTGGCCGCAGCCGGCGCAGTAATGGGTGCTGCGTCCGCCGTCCTTGCGTTCGAAAGTGGGGTAGAACCCTTGTGCCTTCTTTATCATGCCTTCACCCCCAGCATCTCCCGGGCCCTCTCCTTGAGGGCTTCCATATGAATGAGATTGCCGCCCATACGGTTTACCAGCTCCACCTCCTGACGTCCCTGGCAGGGGAGGTGTAAGAGGACATCATCTCGATACTGGCCGTTGCTGAGCTCTGCCACAAGGACCTTCTTGCCTTCCGCCGCCTGCTTCAGTTCCTCCTTCGGGAACGGGAAGAGGGTCAAAGGACGGAAAAGCCCGGCCTTGATCCCTTCCTGCCGTAGCTCGTCCACGGCGGAAAGGGCGATGCGGGCGCATGAACCGTAGGCTGTGAGGATGATGTCCGCATCCTCCGTGAGATACGACTGCGACCGGGCATCAACTTCCATGGAAGCGTACTTGCGCTGTAGCAACCAGTTGTGCTCCTCCTGCGGATCGACCTGTAGATAGATGGAGGCGATGAGGTTCTGACGGGTCTCGGCATCCCCTTGTACAGCCCAATCGCTGGCGTCAGGTATTTCCAGCTTTTTCTCCGGCAGTTCCAGGGATTCCATCATCTGACCGAGAACGGCATCGGCCAGGACGATGGCAGGATTGCGGTATTTGAAGGCCAGCTCGAAGGCTTTGATGGTCAGGTCGCACATCTCCTGCACCGACGCCGGCGCCAGGACAATACACTTGTAATTGCCGTGTCCCCCGCCCTTCACCGCTTGATCGTAATCACCTTGCTCTGGCCCGATGTTCCCCAAACCGGGCCCGGCACGTTGCACGTCCACCACCACGGCAGGGAGCTGTGCTCCCGCCAGGTATGACAGGCCCTCTTGCATCAGGCTCATACCGGGCCCGGAGGAGGCGGACATGCACCTCTTTCCGGCGCTGGCAGCGCCATAAATCATATTGATGGTGCCAGTCTCGCATTCCGCCTGCAGGAAGACTTTCCCCATCTGAGGAAGCAGATCCGCCGCGGCATGGGCAATCTCGGAGGCAGGCGTGATGGGATAACCAAAGTAGGCGTCGCATCCCGCATAGAGTGCACCTATCATCACTGCCTCATTACCTTTCACGAACTTCTTCATGCCCGGGCCTCCTTGTCCGGAGTGTAGACCTCGATGGCAAAGGGCTCTGGACAATTGTAGAAGCATATGGCGCAGCCACTGCAGCCCCCACCGGTGTAACGGGCAGTTCGGTAACCCTGCACGTTGATGTGGTCGGAGAGCTCTAGCACATTCTGGGGACATGCATGTATGCAACGGCCGCAACCCTTGCATTCGTCTTGTATGATCGTCGGGTAAGGTTGTTCGATGTTCCCTTTGCCGCTCATGGCGGGAAAATCGTTCATGCCTACTTAAAGATTGATAATCTACTTTTCTCCATCACAGCCCGAGAATGAATACGCAGATGACGATGTTCAACACCATAACCGGCTCACCCACGGCCCTGATTGTGTTTCCTGCCGACCCGACCATGGTAGGGCCGGGGGTCGAGGTCGGTCAGAGATGGAGATCCCACAATGTGACCATTCCTTCCAAGAGCATTACGCCTTGGAGCATTGCCGAATAGGTTGACAGCAGGGCCATGGACGGAGCCGGATTGCCGTGCTCCAAGGACCCTCCGTTTTCAAGCTCCATGAACCCTGGCATGGAAGGTGTGCAGGAGGCCGGCATCCGTCATCCTTTGATGAAGACAAACGGTGGCCAGGGTCACGCAGGAGAGCAAAAACGGGGCCTTTCTCCGACTCGAAGCGGGCTGGCAGGTGGGCACCCTCCGTGGAGGCGGATAGCCTATGCAAATCCCTTGGCTCAGGCACCTTATAGAAGGACCCATGCCAGGGGTCATACCGGAGGATGAACCAAGGACGACATGGAAACCAACAGGCACATCGTTGCCAAGGGCGCAAGACAGACGGATAACTCCAAAAGCCGATGTTCGCTTTGGTGGTGGCTATGAAGGCGTTCTCTAGGTTATCCACGGCCGTAGCCACGCTGCCTATGTTTGACCCACATAGACCCTTCCGACCAGATAGGTGACGGGTTTGATGTGCAGACGGATGCAGGCCTCCATCATGACCGGTGTAAAGAGGGGGTGACCAAGGCATCGTTCAAGACCAAAGCAGAGAGGGCCGTCGAAGCGGTCATCACCAAGACGAAGAATCTCAAGGGGCGGGAGGAACGACGGATAATCATCGTGCATATGATTTCGAACAGGCCACTGAATTTTGTATGGAGGCAACCAGTAACAGCATCCCCGGCTGGAGAAATATGACATCCCGGTCCAAGGTTGCTAGGTGGTCAGGGACCGCCACCACAACGAGAACGATTATGAGCAGAGCCTCTAATGATGCTGCCCGCCATCGACCTTCTGACTCCGAGTTGCGGCAACCCACGCATGTATATGAGAAGATGGGTGAAAAGGAAGATGCCTGAAGCCAGGATGATGTCGCTTATTTAGTGGCAAAAAATAATCCTCGCTCATCGATAAGGATTCAACCCCCCCAGTGGACGGGCCCTCTCTCACTAGAAATCCAAGGAAAAACAGACATCGGACCTCCTAATCGGACAGCCCGTTGCAGGGCCCGCTCCGATATACCCGAAACAACCTCACCCGGCACATTCTGGTTATAGATCTATCAGATATCCTGTTTTATCCAGTGTCAGATCAATTTCTCCTTCTATTCGGCCTACGAGGATTATCCAGACCAATACGTCTATAATGTGATTTAACATAATATATCTACAATATAATGTGAAATGTCTATTTTACCCATATCATATGATAAATACCGACATTATAAATAAGATAAGTTCATAATTGAAACAAAAATGACATCGGATGATTGAAGCCCTTTTGTTATCAGGAGTGCGACAACGATGTTCGAAGAGAATTTAGTAGAATCTACAGTTCCGGAATCGGTTCTCTTTGAGTCAATCGATAACGGTAAGGATGGACGGCACCATGGAATTGGATTGTCGGCCATATCCATCCTCTCCAAGGGTTCCATACCCCTGCTCAGGATGGTTTTCCATTCATCCAGTGTATCGACTGAGAAGTCACGATATCACTATCAACGAGGTACCAGAAGATGACATCCATCATAAACGGCAGACGACCTTTGAAGGGGCTTGATGACCGTGTCCATGATATTATTGAGAACGGCATGGAACCCATCAAGCAGAGCTTACGCGGCTCCTTCAACAAAACAATGGACAAGATACGTTCTTCCACCGAGAAGAAGGTGCTCATGGAAAGCATGTTCTCCAACACAGAGTGCCCTCTCGATGAGGAGGGTAATCGGGTCGTCATCCGTGTGAACGGGCTCACCAAGATTTTCGGGAAATCACCTGAGAAGGCGTTCCCTTTGTTAGAGGAAGGCAAGAGCAAGGACGAGATACTCAAAATGACGAACAACACCGTTGGGCTCTACGATGTCTGCTTCGATGTCAAGGAAGGTGAGATATTCGTCCTTATGGGCCTCTCTGGATCTGGAAAATCGACCTTGGAGAGATGTCTGAACCGACTCATCGAGCCTACTCGTGGGAGCATACTTCTGGAGGGTTTGGAATTCACATCCTTGGATGAAGAGACCCTGCGCATCGTGCGGAGGGGAAAGATGTCCATGGTCTTCCAGAATTTCGGCCTCTTGCCCCATAGGGACGTCAAGAACAACATCGCCTACGGATTGGAGGTACAAGGGATGCCGGAGAAGGAGAGGCTGGAGAAAGCTCAAACGGCATTGGAGATGGTAGGGCTTTCTGGATACGAGGACAGCTATCCCTCCGGATTGAGCGGGGGTATGAAGCAGAGGGTCGGTCTGGCTAGGGCGCTGGCAACAGGTCCTGACATTCTGTTCATGGATGAGGCTTTCAGTGCTCTGGACCCCCTCATCCGGAAAGACATGCAGGAGGAACTCCTGAAACTGCAGGCAGAACTGGCGAAGACGATAGTCTTCGTCACCCATGACCTAGACGAGGCTTTGAAGCTCGGGGACCGCATCGCCCTGATGAAGGATGGACGCATCGTGCAGATAGGCACGGCCGAGGACATTCTGCAGAGGCCGGCGGACGAGTACGTGAGCCGATTCGTGGAGGAGGTCGATAGGACCAGGATTCTCACCGCAGGGGTCTTCATGCGAAAACCACGTAGCGTGGTCTACCTGTCCCAAGGTCCGCGGACTGCTCTGAAGCTTATGGAGGAGTCCGACCGCAACGCCATCCTGGTGGTGGATAAGAAACGTCGATTGCAGGGATTGTTAGATGCCGATGATGCCCTTAGGGCGGTCAAAAACCAGGAGACCATGCAGAGCGTCATCAATCCGGACATCCCAAGGGTGAGCCTGGAAACACCTATGAGCGAGGTGATCCAGATGATGATCACCACCAACTTTTCCATTCCAGTGGTGGATGATGAAGGCCTGCTGCTAGGAGTGGTAAGCCAGTCCGCTGCAGTGGAGGCTTTGAACGTTGGAGGTGACCTGTGATGGTGTCCCCGGTAGGAATGTTCGCTGAGGAGCTCGTGGATGTCGTAAAGACATACTTCGGTTGGTTGCTGACGCTGTTCAAGGATCTCCTGAACGCCCCCCTAGACGCTCTGGGGAACCTGCTCTTCAGCATCGACCCCGTACTGTTCATCGTGCTGGCGATTGTGATATCATTGCTGGTAACGAAACGCCTGGTGTTATCTGTGTTGGTGGGATTTGGCTTCTACATAATAGATTGGATGGGCTACTGGGACAGCGCCATGATCACATTGAACATGGTTCTGGTGGCCACCCTCGTGGCCGTAGTAATAGCCATCCCACTTGGGATATGGTCCGCTAAAAGCGAGCAGGCGAATCCGGTCATCAAAGCCCTCATGGACTTCATGCAGACCATGCCCGCTTTCGTTTATCTCATTCCGGCAGTCATATTCTTCGGTCTGGGCATCGTGCCAGGAGTCATCGCCACCGTCATATTCGCCATGCCGCCGGTGGTTAGGTTGACGAACCTGGGCATAAGACAGGTACCCAAGGAGATGAACGAGGTGGCGGACGCCTTCGGTTCCAGCGGCATGCAGAAATTAATCAAGGTGCAGATGCCCATCGCCATGCCTTCGATCATGGCTGGCGTCAATCAATGCATCATGCTATCACTCTCAATGGTGGTCATCGCGGCCATGATCGGAGGAGGAGGCCTAGGGGAGGACATCGTTTATGCCCTGAGCAGAATCGATGTCGCCCTGGGCTTCGAAGCCGGTTTGGCCGTGGTTCTGATCGCCATGATCCTGGACAGGCTCACACAGTCTTTCAGGACTAAGGAATGAGTGCGTGACACTCATGAACGGAGGAAAAGAAATGAAAAGCCTATATGTGAAAATCGGCGCT
>JBFWLS010000035.1:0-6461 GCA_050251995.1 Candidatus Methanomethylophilaceae archaeon | reverse complement strand
CAATTTCTCCGAATAGGTCATGATTCCCATCCCCTAATTTGTCCCTGCATATTTTAATTGCCTCTCCGCGCACCGTCGTGGAGCGGGCATGAAGGAATGCAACAAGAGCAATTGTTAATATCTCGTTCCCTGATTATCGGACGTGCACAATATCACCGAGATCGGAATGGAGTTGGATGTCCTTGCGGAGAACAAGAGGCTCGCTCACCGAAATCATCATCATCTCCAGGACCACGGCGTGCGGTCCGTGGATGTCATGGGTTCGATAGGCGCGGGCAAGACCGCCCTCATCATTCGTCTGGCGGAGAAGCTAATCGCCAAGGGCAAGAGGGTGGCCGCCATCGCTGGAGACGTCACCGGAGAGGATGATTTCAAACGCATGAGGAACGCTGGCATCTTGGCCGTGAACTGCAACACCGGCAAGGAATGCCACCTAGATGCGCACATGGTGGAGCATGCCCTGGAGAAGCTGGATCTGGACTCCGTGGATGTTCTGTTCATCGAGAACGTCGGCAACCTGGTCTGCCCGGCGGACTTCCCATTGGGCACGGACTTGAGGATGGTTGTCATATCCGTCACCGAGGGCGACGACATGGTGCGCAAGCATCCAGAGATCTTCCTGCATTCCGATGTGGCCGTCCTCAACAAGGTGGATGTCGCGCCCTATGTGGACATGGACATCTCCTTGGTGGAGAGAGACTACATGAACATCCGGCGGGACCGTATCCTGTATCGCACCAGCGTGAAGAACGGCGACGGATTGGAAGCGCTCCTGGCCGCGTTGGATTTCTAGGTGTTCGCATGACCAAGTTCTTGACCGTCGGTGGCGGAGGCCGTGAGCATGCCGCCGTGGACGCCCTGCATCGATCGGGAGCGAAGGTGTATGCGGTGATGAAGAACCGCAACCCGGGCATCTCCGCCCTGGCGGAGAAGGTGCTGCTGGCAGACGAGAAGGACGTGTCGTCCATTTGCTCCTTCGCCCAGGAGAACGGTGTGGAGATGGCCTTCATCGGTCCCGAGGCCCCCTTGGAGAAGGGGATAGTGGATTCCCTGGAGGCCATGGGTGTGCCCTGCGCCTCCCCCACCCAAGCCGCGGCCCGCATAGAGACCTCCAAGACTTTCATGCGGCAGCTGGTGGAGGACCATGGCATCGATGGCAACCTGGGCTTCGCCTCCTTCTCGGATGCTGAGAGCGCCAAGGCCTACGCCAAGGACGCCCCGTACCAGCTGGTGGTCAAACCCGTGGGCCTCACCGGCGGGAAGGGTGTGAAGGTGGAAGGGGAGCACCTGAAATCATACCAGGACGTCTGCGATTACATTGACGAGATCTTCCAACAGAATATCGGCGGCGCCGGTGTGATATTGGAAGAGAGGGCAGTAGGAGAAGAGTTCACCCAGATGGTCTTCTGCGATGGATTCTCCATTGCGCCGATGCCTATGGTGCAGGACCACAAACGTGCCTTCGAGGGCGATGTGGGCCCGAACACCGGCGGCATGGGTTCCTACTCCGATGCCAACCATCTGCTGCCCTTCGTGAGCGCCCGGGAGAGGGAGGAGGCCTTGGCCATCCTGCAGTCCATCGTGGACGCCTTGCGGGCAGAGGGGTGCCCTTACCGGGGACCGATGTATGGCCAGTTCATGCTCACCGTGGACGGCCCACGCATCATCGAGATCAACGCCCGTTTCGGGGATCCGGAGGCCATGAACGTCCTCCCCATCCTGGAGACCGGTTTCACGGAGATATGTCAGCGCATGGCATCCGGAGGGTTGCCCAAGAAGGTGGATTTCCGTCCACTGGCCACGGTGTGCAAGTACGTGGTCCCAGAAGGTTATGGGGTGAAGTCCGTTTCCGGCAAGCCCATAACCGTGGATGAGGCCCAGATCCGGAAGAGCGGCGCGGTGGCCTTCTACGCCAACGTGGACATGAAGGAAGGCCATCTGGTCACCGGGACCTCACGCTCCGTGGGGGTGGTGGGCATGGCTGAAAACCTGGAACAAGCGGAACGGAACTGCGAGGCTGCTCTGAGCTTCGTGCAGGGCGAGGCCATCCGGGTCCGCCATGACATCGGCAAGCGGGAGCTGGTGCAGAGAAGGGTGGACCACATGCGCCAGCTCCGCTCCCGCTGAGGGGGCCGACATGGATGGTCAGAGCGTGTCACCGGAGCCTTCGCGCCGGGTGGCCGTCCGCATCGCCTACCGTGGCCAGGACTTCCATGGATCCCAACGGCAGCCAGGGACCCGTACCGTAGAAGGAGAGGTCATCGAGGCCCTCCTGCGGGTGCAGGAGGGGATGAGCGAGAAGGAGCTGGAGCTGAAGGCCGCCAGCCGTACCGATGCCGGCGTCAGCGCTCTGGGCAACGTGGTCTCCTTCCGCACCCGCTTCCGGGACGATGCGTTGCTCATGGATGCCTTGAATGCCGTTTCTCGGGGGGTGTTCTTCCTGGCAGTGGCTGAGCTTCCAGACGGCTATGGTATACGCCGCGCCCTGCGGAGACGTTACCTCTACATCCATCCCGCTGCCAGATTAAACGTCGAGAGGATGCGGGAGGCTGCGGCCATGATGCAGGGCGAGCATGATTTCGCCCGCTTCTGCCGGGACGACGGGAAACCCACCACGCTGCTGATGGAAGAGGTGGACATCCAAGTCCGTGATGGTTTGATAGAGATGCGCTTCAGCGCTCCCTATTTCCTCTGGAACCTGGTCCGTCGCCTGGTGGCCGCTGTTATCAAGGTGGGTCGAGGCCACGCCTCCCTGGATGAAGTCCGACGTGCATTGGAAGGGGAGGAGGTTCTCTTCGGCTTGGCGCGCCCGGATCGGCTGACTTTGCTGGACGTGGAGTATGACGACCTCTCTTTCGTCTACTATCACGGAGTTCCCTTGTGCCGACGGCTGGAGGAGGAGCGTCTGCGGGCCTCACTTTCCTTGGAGTTCTACTCCCGGCTGTTGCCTTGAAAAAGGGAATTCAAAGGCGCTCGGCGCCTCATGTCAACCGGAAGGTGGGATTCGGCCTTCCAGGTGAGAAGCAGGCATCCGTGACCAGCTGGTGCTCCAAACCCATATCGGAGAGGATCTCCTGCACCGTGGCCCTCACTGCTTCCTGCAGTGCCTCTGGCTGGGATACCACACGGGCGTTGAAGTTCAGCTTTGACGGCCCCTTCCCATATCTGGAACCGAAGACCCCTCCCACGCTCAACTCGTTTCCCACCAAAGAGACCTTGATTTGGTTGCTGTCACTGGTCAGGGCCACTTTGGCGTGTGCGATGGCATTCGGTGGGATTTTCTCCGACAATCGGCGCAGAAGGTCCATGGACAGGGCATAGGAGTCGTACTTCGGGGACTGGAACTCGAACACGCCGTTGTACCATCCTAGCTCCGCCTCGGCATCGGCGTATATGTCGTAATCCAAATCCACAGGACTGCGGTTGGTCTCGGTATCAGACTCGATGATTGAGACGATCTCCTCCATGCCTTGCCCGGTGACGGCCGAGTAACGGATAATCCGAGCCTCAGGATTGATGCAATGCAGCTCCTCCTCCACCTCAGCGATGTCTCGGGCACCCATCTGGTCCGTCTTGCTCAGAACGAGGACCTCCGCCTCCTCCAGCTGATGGTTCCGTAGATACCCTCCCTTGCCCGATTCCTCCACCGGCTCGGTCAGCATACGCGGTCCATCCGCCAGCACCATCAACGGGGCGGTGGAGTATGAGCTGCCATGATAGGCTTTCAATGGCGCAGCCACGGTGGCGATGAGGTCGGTGCAGCTTCCCACTGGTTCCGCCAAAATGTACTGCGGCCTCACCCGGTCCACCAAGCTCTCGGCGCCATCGATGAGCTTCTGGAAATTGCAGCAGAAACATCCTTTTGGGACTTCCTCCACATCCAAACCGCGTACCTTCACGAACTCGGTGTCCACCAACATCTGCCCTTGATCGTTGGTTACCACGCCGATGGGCACGCCGTCGTTGGCGAAATGCTGTGCCAACTTGTTGATGAGAGTGGTCTTGCCCGATCCTAGGAAGCCACCTATCAAGACCATTCTGGTTCGTTCCCTCATAAAATTGATAACGTAAACGCAATATTTATAACTATATTAGAGATTGAACTGTATTGGTTAAATATTTCCTCATTCATTACTTGGCATGAGTCTCATCAGACAATACTCCCGGAACATGGTGGCCGAGTTCCTGGGAACTATGGGTTTGATAATGGCGGCAATAGGTTCCATTCTGATGCCGGAGCTGGTATGGGGCTCCACCATGGCATACGAGTTCGTTTTCATCAACGCCTTGGCGGTGGGTTTCATCCTCTTCGCCCTCATCGAGACCCTCGGGCCGTTATCGGGAGCCTATTTCAACCCCGCGGTGACCTTGGCGCAACTTTACTCCAAGGAGATCTCTTCCAAGAAGGCCGCCTTATACATCCTCGCGCAATTGAGCGGTGCCCTCTTCGGGGTGCTGCTGGTGAACGCCATGTTCTACGACACCACGCAAGCTTTGGTCTTCGTGAGCGAGAACGAGAGGGCTACCCTGCCCACATTCCTGTCAGAGTTCGTCTGCACCTTCCTATTGGTGGCGGTGATATACGGTTGCGTTAGAGGCCGATCCAGGAACACCTCCTTGGCCGTTGGTCTCTTCGTGGGTGGTATGATCGTCACCAGCTCCAGCACTATGTACGCCAACCCCGCTGTGGATCTGGCGCGCATATTCACCAACGCCGCCTGCGGCATAGCACCGATGTCTTCCTTGGCTTTCATGCTGGCCAGTATCCTGGGGGCTTTGACTGCGGCCCTGGTGTTCGATTGGCTCTACCCCACGAAGCTGGATAACGACCAGAAGTGCGACCCCTTCGACTGCAGCCGAAAGGAAAGTGCCTCCCAACTAATCCACATCCAAGACCCCACTCCAGATGGGTCTTTTGACAGGAGATGATTCATCATCCAGCAGCGAAGGAGAGATGGCATTGCTGAGGCAACGTACGAGGCCTTATGAGGAATCAAGGTCATTGGATGACGATGAGGAACCTGTCTATCATCGTGGATGAGGTCCAAGCCCATATGGAAGAGCTTGAGGCCAAGCGGGAGCTCTCCCTGTCCATGTCCCGTCAGATCATCCGCAAGACCAAGAGGGTCATCCATGCCCTCCATAAAGGCGAGGACTACCAGGACTTGCTCAGGCAGGCTGAACAGGAGATGCAGGAGCTAGAGGAAGCTCTGCAGGACAGCCCGCAGATTTGGAACTCTGGAGCCGTATACGATGCCATGATGGAGCTGACGGAGGCGGCCATACTGGTGGCGGTGATCGAAGACCGTTCTTTGCCCTCCCCGCAGGACCTGCATGTACAACCGGCATCCTGGGTGCTGGGACTTGGTGACGCCATCGGAGAGATGAGGAGGAGGGTCTTGGATCTCCTGCGCGAGGATGATGTCACGGCAGCAGAGGAAATGCTGCAGGTTATGGAGATGCTATTCATGGCCCTCCTGTCCTTCGACAGCCCGGACGCCATCCTACCTGTGCGACGCAAGCAGGACGTGGCCCGCTCACTGGTGGAGAAGACCCGGGCCGACCTGACCTCCAGCATCATCATGCGACGGTCGCGCTAGCATCATGCCTACCGGTCCCCCAGTACCATTGGATGTCGAGCGATGTTACTTTGAGGGCGCATAAAATTAAATCTTTGCATTAGGCTCCGCAGGGCGATGCTCGACAGTACTGTGATGTGGTCGGCCTTCATCATCCTGGTGGCCTTCCTTCTGGTCCTGGACCTAGGGGTACTGAACCGTGGTTCCGAGCAAATCTCCACCCGCAAGGCCATAATCCTCAGCGCCTTCTGGATATCCATCGGCCTGTCCTTCTCCATCTTCAGCTACGTGGAGATGGGACCGGACAAGACCATGGAATACCTGGCCGCCTACGTGGTTGAGGAGGCCATGAGCGTGGACAACCTTTTCGTGTTCATCCTCATCTTCTCCTACTTCAACATCCCGGACAACTATCAGCACAAGGCACTGTTCTACGGCATCATCGGTGCCCTGTTCTTCCGCGCTATCTTCATATTCGCCGGCGTGGGGCTCTTGACCCGCTTCCACTTCATCCTGTACATCTTCGGCGCCCTCCTGTTATATGCGGCCATCAAGACCATGACCAAGAGGCCTAAGGCCAACAAGGCCAACAGCGTGGTGGTTTGGGTGAGCAAGCATGTACGCTCCTCGGACCACTTGGACGGGGACCGTTTCTTCACCACCGTCAACGGAGTCCGCATGGCCACCCCCCTGCTGCTCTGCGTCATCGCCATCGAGTTCACGGACATCGTCTTCGCCCTGGACTCCATACCGGCAGTGCTGGCCATCTCCACGGACACCTTCATCGTGTATACGTCCAACATCTTCGCCATCCTGGGACTGCGCTCGCTGTACTTCGTCATCCGGGGCTCCTTGGACTCCCTGGCCTACCTCAAGTACGGT